>NZ_RZTA01000175.1:0-8755 GCF_004023115.1 Mesorhizobium sp. M6A.T.Cr.TU.017.01.1.1 | reverse complement strand
ATGCTGAATCAGACCTAACCGGATCCCGTTCGGTCGCACTTGCTGGAGAAGGCGCGGGCGCAAGGCATTCGCCACGGCTATTTCACCCGCGTCGGCGGCGTCTCCAGCGGCATCTATCAGGGCCTCAACATCGGCACCGGCTCGAGCGACGACCAGACGCAGGTAGCCGAGAACCGCCGCCGCGTCGCCGACTGGATGGGCGTGCCTTCAACCCATCTCTTGACCGCCCACCAAATCCATTCGCCCGACGTCGTCATCGCCAGGGAGCCTTTTCCCGGCGAGCGGCCAAGGGCCGACGCCATCGTCACCGACCGGCCGGGCATCGCCGTCGGCGCCTCGACCGCCGATTGCGGACCGGTCCTGTTCGCCGATGTGGAGGCGCGTATCATCGGTGCGGCCCATGCCGGCTGGAAGGGCGCCTTGTCAGGCGTGCTGGAAAATACCATTGCAGCGATGGAAGGCCTCGGCGCCCGGCGCGAGCGCATCGTCGCCGTTCTCGGTCCTTCCATCGGCCCAGAAAACTATGAGGTCGGGGCGGAATTCGTCGCCCGCTTCGTCGAGGCCGATGCCAACAACATCCGCTACTTCGCGCCGTCGGCGAAGTCGGGACATGCAATGTTCGACCTGAACCTCTATACGGTCGATCGGCTAAGCCGGGCTGGCGTCACCGCCGACGGGCTTAGCCGCTGCACCTACGCCGAGGAGGATCTGTTCTATTCCTACCGGCGCACCACGCATCGCAACGAGCCGGATTACGGGCGGCAGATTTCGGCAATCGTTTTGGAGACAGAATAATGGCGCTGCATTTCGAACGGTCGGAATTTGACGCGCGGCGCGATCGGCTGATGATCGAGATCGCCGAAAAGAAGCTCGATGCCGTCCTGCTGTTTGCGCAGGAGAGCATGTACTGGCTGACCGGCTACGATACGTTCGGCTTCTGCTTCTTCCAGTGCCTGGTGGTGAAGGCAGACGGTTCGATGATCCTGCTGACGCGCTCGGCCGATCTGCGCCAGGCGCGCCACACCTCGATCATCGACAACATCGTGCTGTGGACCGACCGCGACGGCGCCAATCCGGCGATTGACCTGCGCAATTTGCTCAACGACCTCGACCTGCTCGGCGCCCGCATCGGCGTCGAATACGACACCCACGGCCTGACCGCCTACAATGGCCGGCGCCTGGACGAACAATTGCAAACCTTTGGCCAGATCGCCGACGCTTCCGGCATCGTGAGCCGGCTGCGCCTGTTCAAGAGCCCGGCCGAGATCGCCAAGGCGGAAAAGGCCGCGAGCCTCGCTGACGACGCGCTGGACGCGGCCCTGCCACTGATCAAGCAGGGTGGCGACGAAGCCTTGATCCTTGCCGCCATGCAGGGCGCAATCTTTGCTGGTGGCGGCGACTATCCGGCCAATGAGTTCATCATCGGCTCGGGGGTGGACGCACTGCTTTGCCGCTACAAGGCCGGCCGCCGCAAGCTGACCAAGAACGACCAGCTGACGCTCGAATGGGCCGGCGTCTTCCACCACTATCATGCGGCGATGATGCGCACGGTGCTGACCGGCAAAGTGTCGAAACGTCACCAGGAACTGTTCGATGCGGCGCGCGCCGCGCTTCTGGCCGTCGAGAAGGCGATGACGCCCGGAAATACCTTCGGCGATGTGTTCGACGCGCATGCCCGCACACTCGAGGCGCACAATTTGACCAAGCACCGTCTCAATGCCTGCGGTTATTCGCTCGGCGCCCGCTTCACTCCGTCATGGATGGACATGCCGATGTTTTATCAGGGCAATCCCGAGCCCATCGCGCCAAACATGACGCTGTTCGCCCACATGATCATCATGGACTCCGAAACCGAGACCGCGATGACGCTTGGCCGCACCTATCTGACGACCGAATCGCAGCCGAAGCCGCTGTCCCGCCATGATCTCGACTTGATCGTGCAGTGAATCCATAATGATAGGGATTCAAAGGGCGTTCATCGCCAAGGAGTTTTGAGGCAAATGAGGCGATCGCATGTGACGACCGTGTCATTGCTCGCGGCGCTGGCGTTGGCCGCCTGCACCAATGCGAAGGACGTTCTCGAACCCTCGGCCATAGCCCCGCAGTCGACACAGGCCGTGCCCGCAACCGGCACGGCTGCAGCACCGCAGCCTTCCGCGACGGCACAACCTTCCGCCCCTGCACAGCCCGCAACCACGACCGTGCCGCCCGCAAAAAGCGCCGCCGTCATCGCACGAACCCGCCTGCAGGTGGCGCCGATCGTCGGCGCGTCGGTAGAAGCCGCCACACCGTTGACCGCGGAGCTTCAGACGCGAGCCAAGCAGCGCGGCATCATCTTGGCAGGCAGCGCCGGGCAGACCCCAACGCACGTGCTGAAAGGCTATTTCTCGACGATGTCGGAAGGTAAGGATACCACCGTCATCTATGTCTGGGACGTCTATGACCCGGCAGGCAACCGGCTGCATCGCATCAACGGCCAGCAGAAGGCACCGTCGGTCAATGGTGGCGAAGGCTGGGCTGCTGTCGCGCCGGAGACCATGCAGGCGATCGCCGATCAGACGATCGACCAGTTTGCCACATGGCTTGGCGGTCAGGCGGGCTGACACGTTGCAGGCTGCCCTCGCCGTAAACGTTTATTGAGATTAGCCGGCGGATTCCCGATCACGACGCTTGCAATACCAGCACGGGCCGCTAAAAGCCCGACTTAAGAGGCTCAAGAGAGTCTGCCAGAGTCTCCATCCTTCACCAGGAACGGTGCATGAAGCTTTTCGCGGGCAATTCCAACAGAGTGCTGGCCGAAGCGGTCGCCCGCTATCTCAACATCCCGCTGGGCAAAGCCAGCGTCAGGCGCTTCGCCGATCAGGAGATCTTCGTCGAGATCCAGGAAAATGTGCGCGGCGAGGATGTCTTCATCCTGCAGTCCACCTCGTTCCCGACCAACGATCACCTGATGGAACTGCTCATCATGATCGACGCTTTCATGCGCTCATCGGCCAAGCGCATCACGGCGGTCATTCCCTATTTCGGCTATGCCAGGCAAGACCGCCGCGCCTCGGGCCGCACGCCGATCTCGGCCAAGCTGGTCGCCAACATGATCACGCGGGCGGGCGTCGATCGCGTGCTGACGCTGGATCTCCATGCTGGCCAGATCCAGGGCTTTTTCGACATCCCGACCGACAATCTGTTTTCAGTGCCGGTCATGGCCCGCGACGTGAAGGCGAAATACAAGCAGCTTGCCAATGTCATGGTCGTGTCGCCGGATGTCGGTGGCGTGGTCCGCGCCCGTGCGCTCGCCAAGCGCATCGATGCCCAGCTTGCCATCGTCGACAAGCGTCGCGAGCGCCCCGGTGAATCGGAAGTCATGAACGTCATCGGCGACGTGCGCGGCAAGGATTGCCTGCTGATCGACGACATCATCGATTCGGGCGGTACCTTGTGCAATGCGGCCGATGCGCTGCTTGCCGGCGGCGCCACCAGCGTCACCGCCTATACCACCCACGGCGTTTTGTCCGGCGGCGCCATCGCCCGCATCGGCGCCTCGAAGCTGCAGGAACTGGTCATTACAGATTCCATCCAGCCGACCCAGGCGGTGCTCGACGCCAGCAACATCCGCGTCATCTCCATCGCCGACCTAATGGGTGAGGCGATCTCGCGCACGGCGACCGAGGAATCGGTGTCGAGCCTATTCGACTAGCGCACCGACCACGAAACGATTTTCAGCCCTCGATAGGGATGCTCCCGCATTATCAAAGCCCACCATCGGGCGCGCCACTCCTAGGCTACAGGACCCGCGCCGGCACATTGGGCCGGCGAACGCCTTCGCCGGCATCCCGCGCGCCGCGCATATAGCCGCGCGGCGATGCTCCCAGCATGCGCTTGAACATAGTGATGAAGGCCGGCACGCTGTCATAGCCGAGATCAAGCGCCACCCTGGTGATCGGCTCGCCGTCCGCCAGCCGCGGCAAGGCCGCGAACAGGCAGGCCTGCTGGCGCCACGTCGATAGCGACAATCCGGTCTGGCGATGAAAGGCACGCGTAAAGGAACGGCGGCTCATGCCGACGATATCGGCCCATTCGTCGATCGTCGCATGCGGCGAGGGTGCTGCGACGAAGCGCCGGCACAGCGCCGCAAGCTTTGGATCTGAAGGAAAAGGCAGGCCGAGCGGCCGTTCCGGCAGGCTCGGGATTTCATGCAGCAGGAGGCTCATGATCAACCCGCCGCGCCCCTCCAACTCGCCGCCCTGTGGCAACTTTTCCGATTCCACAATCAGGCTGTGCATCAGATCGGTGATGCCGACGACGCGTAAGCCATGCGGCAGCCCCGCAATAGCGTCCGGCATCACATAGACCGAGCGCATGCTGACGTCGCCAAGCATCTCGACGGAATGCTCGGTGCCGGCGGGAATCCACATGGCATGATCGGGCGGCACCATCCAGCGCCCATGTCGCGTCGTCACCAGCACCACGCCGACAAGCGCATGCAGCAACTGGCTGCGGTTATGGCGGTGCTGCGGCACGTGGTAGCCGTCGGGATATTCGGTCGGCAGGGCCACCGCCGGCCCGACGGCCTGCTCCAGCCACTGCCAGCGGCGCTCATGCAACTGCCCGAGATCGGTGTCGCCAGCTTTGAAGATTTCATTGCCGTGCGGCATTGGGTAATGGCCCACTCGCGAAACTATTGGACCAAACCACGAAAGAAGTCGCCCGGCAAGTGACTTATAAGGCAACCGGCTACGCCTGCGGGAGCGCCCGCCAAAAAGGCCACGGAGCACGCCTTGACCGACACGACAGCCACCACCGTCGCCACGCCTGCGCCGGCCAGCCACGCTTCTGCGCAAGCGACGGCCTTCACAGTCATCCTTGCGGTGAGCTTCTGCCATTGTGTCAACGACATCATGCAGTCGCTGCTGTCGGCCATCTATCCGCTGCTGAAGGATAATTACGGTCTCGATTTCTGGCAGATCGGCCTTTTGACCTTCACCTTCCAGGTGACGGCCTCATTGCTGCAGCCGCTGATCGGCATGGTCACCGACAAGCGGCCGATGCCTTATTCGCTGCCTTACGGCATGGCGGCCTCGCTGATCGGCCTGATCGTGCTGGCCTATGCCGGGCATTATTCGCTGCTGCTGATCGGCGCATCGCTGATCGGCATCGGTTCGGCGATCTTTCACCCGGAATCCTCGCGCATCGCCCGTTTCGCCTCGGGCGGCAGGTTCGGCCTGGCGCAATCGCTGTTCCAGGTCGGCGGCAATCTCGGCCAAGCCATAGGGCCGCTGCTGGCTGCCTTCATCGTCGTGCCCTTCGGCCAGACCAGCATAGCGTGGTTTGCCGTCGGCTCGCTGATCGGCATCATCGTGCTGTGGCGGGTCGGCGGCTGGTACAGCCGTCTTCGCGCCTCGCTCGCCAACCGCAAGGCGGCGAGTTTCGTCTCGCCCTTTCCGCGCCGCAAGGTGATGGGCGCGCTGGCGGTGCTGACCTTGCTGGTGCTGACCAAGAACGCCTACGTCGCCAGCCTCGCCAGCTACTACACCTTCTACGCCATCGATAAATTCGGCGTTTCGGTGCAGATGTCGCAGGTCATGCTGTTCCTGTTCCTCGGCGCCTCGGCGCTGGGTATCCTGCTCGGCGGCCCGTTCGGCGACCGCTACGGACAGAAGCCGATGATCTGGTTCTCGATCGTCGGTGTCCTGCCCTTCACGCTGGCCCTGCCCTACGCCAATTTCGAATGGACGATGGTGCTGACCGTGCTGATCGGCCTGATCCTGTCCTCGGCCTTCTCGAACATCGTCGTCTTCGCCCAGGAACTGGTGCCGGGTCGCGTCGGCATGATCGCCGGCATCTTCTTCGGCTTCGCCTTCGGCATGGGCGGCATCGCCGCCGCCGTGCTCGGCGTCGTCGCCGACATGAAAGGCATCGATTTCGTCTTTCAGGTCTGCTCGTATTTGCCGCTGCTCGGGCTGCTGACGGTTTTTCTTCCCAACATGAAGGAAGCGAGGAAGATCGAGGACGACGCCACGATAGGGTGAAGCTTGGGTTGGACCTCGGCTTTCTCCCAAGTCAGGCCGCGCGAAATGGCAACTCGATGGGAACTCGCGCTGTAAGGCGCTCGTTAAGAACGAGGCCAGGATTGGATACACCAATCACAGCGCTACTCAGAATTCTCAGGGATGGAGGTCATGCGGGCAGTCATCGTTGGCGCCGGGATTGCGGGACTTTCGATTGCCAAGGGGCTTCGGCTCCTCGGCTGGGAGGTCGAGATTTTCGAGCAGGCGAGCGAATTGAAGCCTTTGGGCGCAGGTCTCAGCCTGAGCGCCAACGCGCTTCGGGCTCTGCGCACGCTTGGGCTTTACGATGCGGTTGTGGCCAATGCGCAGGCGATACACCGGCTCGACCTTCTTGACGACAAAGGCCAGGTTCTTCAATCGACGGATTTTCAGCGCTTTAGCCAGCGATACGGTCATCTCAGCATGGCTGTGCTGCACCGAGGCGACCTTCACAAGGCCCTTCTTTCGCAGCTACCCCACTCGATAATTCACACCGATATGGAGTGCGTCGATGCACGTGACTTGGGTGATCGCATCGTTCTACGCTTCGCGAATGAGGAGAGCGTGGAGAGCGATCTGGTGCTCGCCTGCGATGGCATTCACTCCGTGGTTCGCAAGGCGCTGTTTCCGCAATCGAGGGAGCGCTTCGCGCGTTATGTCTGCTGGCGCGCAATCGCGCCAGGCCTTCCACAAGGAATGGACCCCACCCGCCTGACCGAGAGCTGGGGCGCCGGCAAACGGATCGGCCTGGCGACGGTTCCCGGCGAAAGAGTCTACTGGTTTGCCTGCAGCGGCGCCGACCGCGTCGGCGATCCCAAACTGGCGCAGGCCGATCTTGCCGAGGTGCGCGCAATGTTTTCCGGTTTCCACGATCCGATTCCGGAAATCTTCGATCGGACACCTGCCGGCTCGATGATCTGGACGGACATTCTCGATCTCGACCCAATGCCTGCGTTCACCCGCGGCAGGGTGGTCCTGCTTGGCGATGCCGCCCATGCCGTCACCCCTGATCTGGGACAGGGAGCGGGACTCGCGATTGAAGACGCGGCGGTGCTTGCGGCTTTGTTCGGACGGCATCCGATCGGGCAGGCAATCCGCGAATATGACAAGCGTCGCCTCGAAAGGGCGCATCGCGTTGCATCCGAATCGCGTTTTTACGCCGGAGTTGCGCAATTGCGGAACCCGATTGTCGTCCCTCTCCGCAACTTGCTGGTGAAGAGCATCCCTGAGCGTTTCATGGACCGGCAGTTGGATTCGGTTCTCGACATAGACTTCGAGCCGGTCAGGGTCGCCGCGTAGCGCCAAGCCTGCATGCATGGCCTTGGAAACCGACCTATTCCTGCTCGCCCTATGCATAACCACAGATCGAGCAATTTTGCCGTCATGTGCTGCAGAGCTTTCTAAATGCACTGATCGCGGCAACCACTCTCGAATGGACATCCTTGTCTGAAGGAACGGGCAGCGTGCTAATGACCCGCCGGATCTGCAGATCACCGATCAGCAGATTCAAGAACCAATCGGCCGCGATGCGTGCAGATGGCGCGGCGAGCGCGCTGCTCTCCAAGCCGCGCTGGATCAGTTTCTCGATCAGCGGGAATACCGAATCGCGACCACCTGCGGCAATCGTCGCACCCAATTCGCCACTTTCGTCAGAAGCAGCCGCGCGGTTAAGGGAAATTGCCCGCTCGCCAAGCAGCATCGAAAGGAGGATCGGAGCAACATCCTCAAGGGTTACCAGAGGATCGGCTTCGTCCCTGATTGCCGCATCCAGTGCCGCTCTCGTCGTCCTTGCATTGTTCTCGACCATCGTCTTGAACAAGCCCTTCTTGTCGCCATACCAGCGATAGAGAGTTTCGTTTGACGCCTTTGCCTCTTTGGCTATGCCAAGCATGGAAGTCCCGCCATAGCCTCTCTCCTTAAGAAGCTTGTAGGCTGCCCTCTCGATCTGTGCTCGACGCGCAGCCTTGGTGTCCTCGCGCATTCCAATCTCCGAAACTGCCAAATGCCAACCACCGAAACTGCTTGACCAGAACCGTACACGTTTGTACGCATATGTAAAAGCGTACACGGCGATACGGTTTGGTGGAAGCAGCGATGCCTGGGATAGTGGTAGGACTGTCGATCACATCGATCATCTTTTGCGGAGCGATTTTTGGATTTTTCTACGCTTGGGTCTGCTCCACAATGTGGGGCCTCGATCAGACTGATCCGCGCGTGGCAATCGAGGCAATGCAAGCGATGAATGCGTCGGTTCGCAACGCCGTGTTCTTTCCGGCATTCTTTCTGACGCCGGTCGTCCTGGGGCTCACGGCTGCCGCGATGCGTTCCGATGGCCGCAAGTCGCCTGCGTTTTGGTTCTCGGCGGCGGCGCTCGTCTATCTGACATCAGGCCTTTTCCTCACATTGACGGTGAACGTGCCAATGAACGAGGCATTGGCCGCAAACGCCATTCCCGACGATATCGAGACTGCGCGCCATATCTGGCAGGACCATTCACAACGATGGCAGTTCTGGAACCAGGCGCGAACCATCGCCTCAGGAATCGCCTTGGCTTTTGCCGGCCTCGGTCTGGTGAGGATGTGACCGGGATCACCTGAGCCGGACGACGCAGCGGCTGGGCGCTTATTCCTGTTCGTTTCGGTCGTATTGCTCCCGGTCACAGAGCCTGGGCCCCCGCACCGCCGAAAATTCAGGTGAGATACTGCCCACCC
>NZ_RZTA01000174.1:0-8816 GCF_004023115.1 Mesorhizobium sp. M6A.T.Cr.TU.017.01.1.1 | reverse complement strand
TCCTTATGCTGAGCACTTCCTTTGCCGACCCCCTCTGTCGCCTTCGGCGACATCTCCCCCTCAAGGGGGGAGATTTGGCGCTCGGCTTCCTGCTCTATCTGCTCGGCCCAATCGGCGATCGAGCCGGTCAGCGGCGTGCCTGAGAATTCGGCCTGCGGCGCCTCGGCGAAGCCGCCCTTGTGCAACGGCTCCGATGCATCGAGGAAATCGGTCAGCGGGCTGCGCCGCTTGGGCGGCGAAGCGCGATCATCACGCGCCGGCGGCGGCGTCTTTTTGTCAGGAAGTTTGGCCATGCCCCGAATATGGGAGGTATCGGCCGAAATGGAAAGAGCGGAGTGACGAGGGGCGCGGGACGAACTTAAGCTGCTGACACAAGGGTGTCAGGAGCGATGTTGAAACACGCCCTCAGTTAAACCACAGCGCAAATGTCAAAAACCCGGCGCCGCCGAACTGGCGCTGGATCTGGTCAAATTCCTCGCTGGTGAGGATCTTCCCGCTTTCGAGATAGGGTGCGATCGCCGGGCCGGTGATCGACAGCACCAGATCGAAGGGCTTCGGCTCGTCGAAGAAGCGCTTCATATTGATGCCTTTGTCGGCGATGCGGAAATGCGGCAGCAAGGTGCGACCTTCGAGCAGATCCTCGGCCATATCAAGCGCGGCGTGCCAGGCTTGGACCTGCTCCTCGCCGACCTCCAGGCCGGTGAGCGGGCTGGCACCTTTCTGTTGCGGCCCGGGCAGCCATTCACGGTCGTTGTCGGTCTCGGCGCGGATCGCCTTCCAGTCCTCGCGCGACAGCCGGATCATCTCCATGAGATGGCGGCGTGCCGCCTGCCGGCGCTCCGGCTCGACCACCGGCCAGTTAACCAGATGCACCAGCGAGATGAAATCGGCCAAGCGCCATTCGGACGATAACATGCTTCCGCCCATGCCGCCGTCCGGCGGAACGAGCGTGTCCTGCAGCGGCAGCTTGGCGCGTGGGAATAGCATGTGGAAGGAGCCGTCGAACATGGTCCTGAAGTCATGCGCCAGCCAGAAGTCCGCCTGCGCCATCAGGAACTCGGCATAGCCCTGCAGCCAGTAGCCGTCGGCGCGGTCGAAGCGGAAGGTGAGGGCAGGTGCGGCCGCGTCTGGCGCACCGCCGCCGCGTGACAGAGACGCCATGATCGCGGCGGCACTTTCGTTCGGCGCGATCTGGCCGTCCTCGTTGAGATCGATGCCGAGACGCGTGAGGTCGACCTCCATGCCGATATCGGCACCGGCAGGCACGGACCCAAGTGTGGCGGCGGATTTCTGCAGCCGGTCGCGGAAGGCGACCAGGATGGCGCGGAAGTCATCGTAGGTCAGCGGTTCGGGATTGGGATTGTCCGGCACCGGCAGCCGCATCAGCGGCAGCATGAACGATTGCGGGCTCTCGAAACCGTGGCGATGCAGGCCGCCGGCCAGGATCTCCAGCGCGGTGAAGAATTGGCCGGCGCCGGCGGCGTAAGCCGACGCGGGATCACCGGGCGCGGCGGCTTCGAGTGCGGTAAGCGTGCTGTTGCGGTCCGCTACGGTTTTTGCCTCGAACAGGGCGGCCGGTTCGGGGGATGCGGCACCAGCGGAAGCAACCGGCAGCAGCAGAATAAGGGCGAATGCCAGCAGGCTCGAAAATCGCGTCATCTTGGTCCTCCAGGGCTTCATGCCGACCATACATGCATTTCGCGTGTCGCGCCTGTCGCAGGCGCCTCGCCCATATGAATCCGAACGGAAGCGCTTCGCTATATCGGGCTCATCGTCTACCGTGGCCGTTCATTCCGGTGCAGGCTGCGCGTGTCGAACTATCCGCTTTCCTACAAATTGTCTTGGCTGCCACGTTTCCTGAAGCCGACGCTTAGTGGCGACGGCGATGGTTTTGCGCCAGCGGCAGGAACGATGATCGAGCCGCCACCGGCGCGAACGGTGCGGCTCGCCTTTGTCGGTGATATCTCGGCGGTGGCCAATCGAACAGCGCCGCAATGCGACCCGGCTATCAAGGCGCTGCTCGCCTCCGCTGACCTTGTGGTCGGCAATTGCGAAAGCCCGGTGGTGGAGCGACCGAGCGCGGCGATGGGCACGAAGCTTGGCACCCATCATGCCATGACCGAGCGGTTTCTCGCCGAGGCGCTGGCGGCCGCCGGCATCTCGCATGAGAAGCTGGTTTTGTCGCTCGCCAACAATCATGTGCTCGACCAGGGCGTCGACGGGTTCGACAAGACCGTGGCGGCGCTGAACCGTCTCGGCATCCGCAGCATCGGTACCGCCGTCGCCGGTCCGGTCGAGCGCCTTGCGGTCGGGCCGCTGACAATAGGCTTTGCCGCTTTCACGCTGTGGCGCAATGCCGGCGCGGCTGCGTTCGCGGGCCGTGTGTCAATGCAAGGCGACCCGGCACAATGGCCACGCGGCAGCGATGTTGACCTCGCCTGCGCGGTGCCACATTGGGATTGGGAGTTCCGGCACTTCCCCCAGGCCGCAACGCGGGCACTGGCACAGCATTTGGCCGCGCAAGGCGTCGGGCTGATAGCCGGCCACCATGCCCACGTCTTGCAGCCGGTGGAGCGGATCGGCAAGGCGCTCGTCGCCTATGGGCTCGGCGATTTTCTTGGCACCGCCTTTGCGCGCCAGCCCTGGCCCGGCCGCATCGGGGGCATCCTGACCGTGGATATCAGCGCTGACGCCGGCACGCGTGGCGCCATTGTCGCCTACCGGCTGCATACCTTCATGCGGCTGCGGGCTGGTGACCACGAGCGGCTGGTTCCAGTCGAGGCGCTGGAGGGTGCATTAAGGCAAAAGGTTTTGGCGCGTCTGGATACGGTTTTTGGTAACGGGAATTGATGGCTGTGTTGACTGGTGGCTCAGACAAATCGTGCGGGCTCACCATCCCACCGCTGTAGTCGCGCGACTTTCGGCAAAATCAGCTATTGTCCGAGCTGGGTGATCGGTCTTTCGACGGGGATGGCGATGGAAGCAGCGGATTTCATGCCTGACGAAACTGACATCGCCGACATCAAAAGGAATCTCGAGGCCTATGAGGCCAGGCGGGCTTCGGCCTACCGGCAAGTCCGCTGGCGGGTGCCGCTGTTCGTCGGCCTGGTGCTGGTGTTCGTGGCGCTTATGGCCTGGCTCTTCAATATGGTCGCCGATCCCTACGAGCGATGGTTCTCGACGCCGCATGTGCTGCTCTATGTCGTCGGGTTCGTGGCGGCGATCCTGCTCTATTTCCAGGCGGTCAAGCCGACGAGCACGTTGCAGCAATCGTTCCGCAAGACACTGCTGCCGATCATCTTCGGTTTCATCAGGGATATGCGCTACGAGCACGACGTGACACCGAATTCGTTCGATCGGCTGCCGCGCGAGACGATCGGCACGTTCAACAGCAAGCGCTTCGACGACGTCATATCCGGCCGCTACGAGGGATTTCCGTTCGAGTTTTACGAAGTGGATCTCCGGCAAGGCACGGGCAAGAGCGGAACGATAGCATTCAAGGGGGTCGTCGTCGCCTTCGAGACCGTCGTGCCGTTTCCCGGCATATTGGTGGCGGCGCGGCGGGCCAACATGGCCGTCGGTTTCTTCCGCGGCATGTTCGCTAGCAAGATGCAGGAATTGTCATGCGGCGTGCCCGAGCTCGATGCCGCCTACGACTTCCGCACCGACAATGTCGAGGCGGCGCAGCCACTGGTAAGCGGCCGGCTGGCGCAGGCACTGACATGGCTTAGCGAGACACGGCCTGATGATCCGGCGCGGGTTGCGCTCAATGGCAGCGACGGTTTTCTGCTGTTGCCGCAGACCAAGGACTTCTTCGAGCTGCCTGATATGTCCGTGCCGCTCGACTATGCCAAGCATGTCGCGCCGATGATATCAGACATGGGCACGATGCTGGCGACGGCCGCGCTGGTGCGCAAGATCGGCGCAAGGGACGAGGTGGCGAGTTAGCCGCTGGGCATCTTGGCCGCCAGCCAGTCAGCCGACCGCTTCGCCAGGCCGATCGTTGCGGATGCGGCGCGGCCGAGGTCGGTCTTGACCACGGCGTAGCCGGTCTTCCTGCGATAGAGCACGGCGCGACCGCCATCGACCGCCGCTTCATAGGCAACCGGCCTGGCAGCCTCCGTTTCCATCGCCGTTGCCTGCGCCCCGACCGCAACGCTGGGGCGACGGCTCAATTCTGAGGGGAGCCGGTCGGTGGCGTTCTGCGTTGCCGTCGTCAACTCAGGCGTGGAGGCCGTCGTGGCAAGCTGTGACGACGGCGTCTGCGTCGTGCGGCAGATGCCGGAGACGAGCGGATAGTTGAAATTACGCTGGTGCAGCATCTGGCTTTTCATGGCCGCTTCGCAATCGGCGATGGTCGACCACTTGGCCGGCGTCTCACCGATATATTCGCAAAGCTTGGCGTCGCAGTCGCAACCGACGATGGTCATCGCGACAAGGGCGGTCTTGATCACGGTTTTATGCCTTTTGAGTTGCTCTGCCAAATATCACTGGGATCGTTCGCGTGGCCGAAAAGGACACGCGACGCTGAAAGCTCATCAATCGCTGTGGATCAAGGCGGGATTTGGCCGCGATTGTGGAATGAGCGTGACGGTGCGCCGCGTAATTTTTCACGGCCGCTGACTGTGGCCGAAAGGTCTCACCAATCGTAGACGTGTTCGAACCTGACGGCTGGTTCAAATGAAGCAGACGGTCGGATAGCGACAGGAGCCCAAAGACAGTCGGCGCCGGGATTTCTCCCAGCGCCTCCCTGTCAGATCAGGACACGGTCGCGGCAGCAACTTCCGTAAAGACGTCGCGCCATGCCGGCCTTGATGTTGACGGTCCTGCCAGCCACTGCCCGAGGGCAGCGTCCGTTCGGGACCTCGCCAGTCTCTACCCTTGCGAGCTTCGTCCAGCGCGCCATCGAAGGTTTTTGCCGTCCTTCATGGCAGCATCGGTCCGCCGTAGGCGTTCGCACGCTTTCCGCGGCCCCGTAGGTCTCGGCATCCCTCCTCAAAACAGGCAAGCCTGCTTTCATTCGGGGCCGTACGGGCCTCAGGAAATCCGCCGTTTCGCCTTGCCTTTCGACTTGGCGATCGGTAGCCGCCTGAGATGGGTTTAATATACGGGGGATAAGCGTTCGGCGAAACAGCGACGAGCCTGTGAATAGCGGGATTATCGGGGACTGAGCTCGGCGGCGCAGCGTTTTTTTGGACGAGATGCAGGGGGGCGGACACGCCCTGATCTGCGGCGAGCAGCATGATCAGACATTCGGCCCTTGCTCCGCAGAGCGGCGCGGGCTTCAATGCCGGCAAAGGGCTTTTAGGACAGCAGTGTCGTTGCTGGCCTTTGGGGAGGACGTTCTTGAAGGTCGGGGTGATTCTCAATCCGATTGCCGGCGGCGGCTGGCTCAAACGGCATTGGCCCGAGGTCAATGCTTCGCTCAAGAGACATTTCGGCGATTTCGAGCTGCGCGAAACACAGGCGACCGGCGACGCTGAACGGCTGGCGCTCGTCCTTGCCGCCAGCGGCTTCGACCTGGTGATCGCGGCGGGCGGCGACGGCACCGCCAGCGAAGTGGCCGACGGGCTGTTGCAGGCGTTCGCAGAAAGCGGCCGGACGGCCGAGCTCGGCCTGCTGCCTTGCGGCGCCGGCATCGATTTCGCCCGCGGGCTCGGCCTGCCTGCTGAGGTCGACCTGACGCTGAAGCGTATCGCCCAGGCCAAAGCTCGCAAGGTCGATGCCGGCCGCATCTCCTATGTCGACGATCATGGCGCGCTGGCCAGCCGCCATTTCATCAACATCGCCAGCCTCGGTCTTTCGGGCGCCACCGACCGCGCGGTCAACGCCGACAAGCGCAAGGGCAGGGTGTCGGCCAAGGCGCTGTTCTACTGGCGCACCGTGTGGGAATTCATGCGCTACCGGTTTCAGGACGTTGTGATCACCGTCGACGACGGCGTCCCGGTCGAGGCGCGGGTGGCGCTGGTGGCGGTGGCCAACGGAAGATTCTTCGGCGGCGGCATGATGATCGCGCCGGATGCCGAAATGGACGATGGACTATTCGACATCGTCATCCTGCGCGCGGCGGGGAAGCTGAAACTGATCTGGGACATCCGGCTGCTCTATGGCGGGCGGCATCGCGACCATCCGGCAATCACCATTTTGCGCGGCAAGAAAGTGGTTGTCGAACCGCTCGGCGATGTGCAAAAGAACGCCGCGCTCGTCGACATAGACGGTGAATCGCCGGGGCGCATACCAGCGACCTTCGAGATCCTGCCCGGCACGCTGACGCTCAGATATTGAATCAACGTGCTGAGAGACTGATTCAAGTCCTTTAGGGCGTGATTCCGGCGATCCGGCCAACATGCTGGAATTGCGTGGCAATTACCTGATGGCAGAACTCGATCTTAGCCGGAAACCCGGCGTGCGATGAAGGCATAGCTCTCGCGCGATCACGGCATCAACGGCGTCTGCATCATCTGCAAATGCAGGTCCGTGCCGGTCCAGGGATGCGCCTCGCAGACGGCCTCGTCGAGCTCGACGCCAAGGCCTGGCTCCTTCGACGGAATGACGTTGCCGTCCTGCCATTCGATCCTCTTCTTCAGCAGCTTTTCGTGAAAACCGTCCCACTGCTTCAGCGATTCCAAGATGAGGAAGTTGGGCAAGGTCACGGCAAGCTGGATGTTGGCTGCACCGACGATCGGCCCGCAATAGCAGTGCGGCGCGATTTGGATGTGATAGGCCTCGGCCATGGCGGCGATCTTCTTGGTTTCGAGAATGCCGCCGGAGCGGCCGAGATCCGGCTGCAAAATGCTCGCGGCGCGGTTCTCGATGACACGGGCAAATTCGAACTTGGTCGTCAGCCGCTCGCCGGTGGCGATCGGGATCGACGTGCCGCGCGCCACCTGCGCCATCACTTCTGGCATATCGGGCGGCACCGGCTCCTCGAACCACAGGGGGTCGTAGGGTTCGATGGCGCGGGCCATGCGCAGCGCGCCCGATGCGGTGAACTGGCCGTGCGTGCCAAACAGGATGTCGGCCCTTGTGCCGACCGCCTTACGGATCGCTTTGACCATGCGGGCGGAGAGATCGATGTCGACGAGGCGCGGCTGATGACCGTCAAAGGCGGTGTAGGGGCCAGCCGGGTCGAGCTTGACGGCATTGAAGCCCTGCTCGACATATTCGAGCGCGCATTCGGCCGCCAGGTCGGGATCGTTGTAGACGTTCTTGCCGCGCGCATCCTCCGAATGGACGCTGCCGGTGTGCGGGTAGAGATAGGTGTAGGAACGCAGCGTCTCGTGCACCTGCCCGCCGAGCAGCTTGTAGACCGGCTTGCCGGCTTCCTTGC
Source organism: Mesorhizobium sp. M6A.T.Cr.TU.017.01.1.1 (assembly GCF_004023115.1). Taxonomy (NCBI): domain Bacteria; kingdom Pseudomonadati; phylum Pseudomonadota; class Alphaproteobacteria; order Hyphomicrobiales; family Phyllobacteriaceae; genus Mesorhizobium; species Mesorhizobium sp. M6A.T.Cr.TU.017.01.1.1. The sequence goes on along the minus strand of NZ_RZTA01000174.1, from coordinate 1,486 downwards.
CGATAATGTCCCAGCAGGCCATTTCGAGCGCCGAGAAACAGCCCATGGCGGAAACGTCCGGACGCTGGGTGAAGCCGGAGGAATAGGCACGGCGGAAAAAGTTCTCGATGTCGTGCGGATCGCGGCCGACGAGATAGCGCTCGGCCATATCCTCGACCATCCTGGCGGTGACATGCGCGGAGAAAGTGGCGTTGTAGGCCTCGCCATAGCCAACGACGCCGCCGTCGGTGGTGAGCTTGACGAAGATGAAATACTTGCCGCCGATGCCGGGCGGCGGATTGCCGACGACCCAGGTTTTGACGTCGGTGATTTTCATTTTTGATCCTCCAGAACCAATTCGGCGCCCTTCCATCCGGTCATGATCGAGGCGGCGTTGGTGTTGCCGGTGATGTTATCGGGAAAGATCGAGGCGTCGACGACGCGCAAGCCAGCGAGGCCGTGAACCCGCAGGCGCGGGTCGACGACGGCTTGGGCAGCGTCCGGCCCCATGCGGCAGGTCGAGACCGGGTGGTAGACGGTGCCGGAGCGCTTCCTGAAATCCTCGATCAAATCCGCGTCGGAGGTAATTGACGGGCCCGGCAACACCTCTTCCTTGATGATGTCGGCCATCGCCGGCATGGAGGCGATCTTCCTCACGAACTTCACTGCCGCTAGCATTTCGGCCACGTCCGCCTCGGTCGAATAGGCGTTGGCGACGATCTTCGGATAGTCACGCGGATTGCTGGAGCGGATCATGATCTCGCCACGGCTCGACGGTCGGCAGTTGGACAGGCCGATGGAAAAGCCCGGCCACGGGTCGGGCGTCAGGATAGGGCGCTCACCGCTCTTCGGGATGACGGTCGAGAACGCCTGGAAGTAGAGCTGCATGTTGGGCCGTGCCGCCGCCGGGTCGGTGCGGAAGAAGCCGCCGGCATTGTTCATCGACAGCGACAGCGGGCCGGAGCGCATGAGGATGTATTGCATGCCGACCATGAGCTTGCCCCACCAAGGGCGCAGGATCTGGTTGAGCGTCGGCAGCCTGCCCTTGAAGGTGTAGTTGATGCCGACATGGTCCTGCAGGTTCGCCCCGACATTCTCATTGGCATGGACGACGGGAATGCCGAGCGGGCCAAGGAGCGACGAGGGACCGACCCCGGAAAGCTGCAGCAATTGAGGCGAATTGATCGAGCCGCCTGACAGGATCACCTCGCGGCCGGCGCGCGCGGTCTTCGTTTCGCCGTTCTGGAGATATTCGATACCAACGGCGCGCTTGCCCTCGAACAGGATCCTGGTCACTAGCGCGTTGATCTCGACGCGGACATTTTTGCGCTTCATGGCGGGGTGCAGGAAGGCGCGGGCGGCCGACATACGGCGGCCGTTCCTGGTGGTGATCTGATAAATGCCGACGCCTTCCTGTGACGCGCCGTTGAAATCCGGGTTGAACGGCAGGCCGGCTTGGCTGGCAGCCGCGAGGTAGCGCTTGGTCAGCGGGTGGACAGCCCTAGAG
>NZ_RZTA01000173.1:0-8911 GCF_004023115.1 Mesorhizobium sp. M6A.T.Cr.TU.017.01.1.1 | reverse complement strand
GGGCTAGCGTCCGCCGCCCTCTACCTGCCGATCATGGCCGGCCTGCCGTCGTCGGCAATCGACATCATCAACGCAGCCATTGCTCTGTTCATCACCGCGAAATCCAGCGCCGTCGACCGGATAGCAAAACTCGGAGGACGGATATGGAAGACTTCGTAATCGCCATCCTGCGGTCGGGCACTCCGCTGATCTACGTGACCCTTGCCGGCGTCATCGCCCAGCGAGCCGGCATCTGGCATCTCGGCCTCGAAGGCCTGATGATTACCGGCGCATGCGCAACGATCCTCGGCATCGTGCTTACGCAATCGATTTGGATCGCGCTTTTCGGTGCGATCACGGCGTGCGTCCTCGGCTCAATCCTGTTCTGGTTCGTGGTGGAGAAGCTCAAGGCCAACCAGATCATTGCCGGCCTCGGGCTTACAGGGCTCGGCCTCGGAGGAACCGCGCTTGCCGTGCAGTCGATTTTTGGAACGCAGGCCGCAGTGAGCGCACCCTTCGGCCTGCCGCGCATAGGACCCGCCTTCGGGGCGTTCGGGTCGCTTTCGATCCTCGTCGTCATGATGCCGGCGATCGTCTTCGCGATGTGGGTTGTCTTGCGGCGAACCCGTTTCGGCCTGCGTCTGGCGGCATCGGGCGAGCATCCCTTTGCCGCGCGCGGTGTGGGTGTCAATCCAGCGGCAATGCGCCTCGTCGCGCTGATGACCGGCGGCGTGCTTTGCGCGCTCGCCGGCGCTGAGCTTGCTGCGGGGAGCCTTCAGATCTTTGCGCAGAACATGACAGCCGGCCGCGGCTTCATGGGATTTGCCGCCGTCATATTCGGCGCGGGTCATCCAATTGGCGCGACTCTGGCAGCCGTGTTCTTCGCCGTCGTTGGTGCGCTCGGCATCAGGGCGCAGCTCGCCTTCGGCGACCGCGTCCCGCACGATCTGCTGCTCGCCTTGCCTTACATAGCCACCGTTCTCGGCATCTGGCTCAGCACGCAGCTGCGCGGCGGCACCAAGGCCGCCAGCGGCTTCGGTGAGCTGCGCGACCAATAGACACCAGGCTGGCATCGCACCGGACCGGCAGCCGGGCGCGTACAGCGCGACACGAGCAGGACATGCCCATGCCCCAGACACTGATCAAGAACGCCACCCTTTTGACGATGTGCGCCCGGAACGGAAGCAAGCCGTTCCAAGGCGACATTCTTATCGAGGACGGCCGCATCTCTGCCGTCGGACAGAACCTCGTGGCTGCGCCGGATGCCACCTTAATCGACGGCCAAAACCGGCTGGTAATGCCGGGCCTCGTCAATGCCCATGCCCATTCGGGCGAAACCTTCTTTCGCGGCCGATATGAAGGCATGCCGCTAGAGCTCTGGCTTCTCTACGCCTACCCCCTGCTGATGGGCCCTGTCGTCGACGAGCGACTTCTCTACCTGCGCAGCCTTCTCCTCGCGATGGAATCGCTGCGCAGCGGCGTCACGACGATATGCGACGACTTCTTCGATCCGCCTGCGCACGACCTCTCACGGCTGTCAGCCGTCTTCAGGGCCTATGAGGACGCGGGCATCCGCGCCAATGTGTCGAGCGCGGCCATGAACGTGCATGCGCTGGACGCCCTGCCCTACGCCCGCGAGGTGATGCCGCTCCACCTGCAGCAGAAGCTCGATTTCGGGCCGCCGATGTCGACCGACGCCTATATGGACTACTGCCGTTCCGCCTTCGCGTCGCTGCATGGCAGGGCCGGCCGGCTCAATTTCATGATCGCACCGTCAGCGCCGCAACGCTGTACCCCGGACTTGCTGCAAGCCTGCCATGCACTCGCCGTTGACATGGGCGTGCCGCTACACACGCATATCCTGGAAACCAAGACACAGGCCGTGACCGGCCATGAAGTCTACGGCAAGAGCCTGATCGGCTATATGAGCGATCTCGGCGTGCTGTCGCGCAACACGACGATCGCCCATTCCGTCTGGGTGAGCGACAAGGACATCGCGACGATGGGCGAGGCAGGGTGCTCCGTTGCCCACAATGCCATTTCCAACCAGAAGCTCGGCGCCGGCATTGCTCCCATTCGCCGCCTGATGAATGCAGGCATAACCGTTGGTCTCGGGACCGATGGCATGTCGTCGAACGACACGGCGCGCATCTTCGACGTCATGCGGGTGGCCGGGCTGATCCACAGTGTTTCCGGCCCGGATTATGACCAGTGGGTCCGTGCTGACGAAATCCTGACCATGGCGACGATCGGCGGCGCACGCAGTGCCATGCTGGAGAATGTCACCGGTTCGCTCGAAGTCGGCAAGGCCGCTGATCTGCTGATCCTCGATCTCACCACCCTCAGCTTCACCCCGCTCAACGATATCGCCAAGCATCTCGTCTATGCCGAGAACGGTTCTTCCATCGAAACGGTGATGATAGCGGGGCAGATCGTCGTCCATGACGGCCGCCTGCAAACGATCGACGAAGCAGCCATACTGGCCGAGATCCGTGAGCTTGTCCCGGCGCACCTCGCCGCGCACGCCGAACTGGAGACACGGAACGCGGTGTTCCACTCCGCCATGGCGGAAATCCATCGGCGCGCCACGTCGAAGGACATCGGGATGAACCGCTATGCCGGAAATCAAAGCGCATGAGCCTTGCGTAGCAGGCACCATCATATCGCCGGCGACATGCCTCAAGCTCCGTCGTCATGATCGGCATGGGGGCTACAGGGCTGGCCCCAATCGGATCGGGCTGCCGTCGCTGAATCGCGATATGCGGAACCGATTGAGGTTGTGGCCAATCTCGTTACCCTGGATCAGGTCCGACACGACGCGGCCTATACCGGGTCCGATGCCGAAGCCGTGGCCGCTCATCCCGGTCGCAACGACGAGGCCTGGAATCTCGGCTACGCGGTCGACGATGGGCACCACGTCCGGCATCGCATCGATCATGCCCGCCCAGCTCGCCTTCAGCCGCACGTCCTTGACCTGAGGGAAAAGCTCCCTGAACCCGCGCTCGATCGAGCGGAGCCCGGAGGGTTCGGGAGCGGGGTTCAGGATGCGCATCCGCTCGAACGGACTTTCCTGGGTCGCGTCCCACTTGCGCGGCGTCGACCAGGCATCCGGATATCCCATTGGCGCCGCCGGCAGGTATCGCGTGCCCAGGGGATTTGCCCTCAAGGCGGGAACGTATTTGATCGCATGCCGGAATGCGTCCGGGCCGACATAGAGCTGGCTGGCACCGCCCGACGCGAGCGTATAGCCGCCATCCTGCCGCCGCCGGAAGGCGATGTGTTCGTCGGTGGCTGCCCCCGCATAGATCTCGGGCATCGGCTCGGTCGCGGCGACGGTCGACCTGACGCTGAGCTGCGGGATCGAGATGCCATGCGCGCGTAGGAAGAGCGATGTCCACGCGCCGCTGGCGACGAGAACATTCGAGGTAGCGATGCGGCCCTTCTCGGTCCAGACGCCGCTGATCCGACCGCCGGATCGGTCAAGCATCCGCGCCGCGCAATTCTCGATGATCGTGACGCCTTCCCGGGCGGCCAGGCGAGCGATCGCCGGCACGGCAACCCAAGGCTCGGCCCGCATGTCCGACGGGGTTATCATTCCGCCCTTGTAGCGCCGCGACATGGCGGGGATCAGATCCACGACCTCATTCGGGTCGAGGAGGCGTGTGTCGACACCGTGTGCGCCGGCGATCCGCACGAACGCAGCAAACGCGGCCATCTCCGTGTCGGTCCGCGCAAGGTATGTGATCCCGGTCTGCCTCAGACCGATATCCTCGTCGCACTCTTCGGCAAGTTGCTGCCAGAGTTGGCGCGCTTCGATCATGATCGGCAGTTCGTCAGCGTCGCGGCCTTGCTGCCGGATCCAACCCCAGTTGCGCGATGACTGCTCGGCCGCGATGCGGCCCTTCTCGACAAGCGTGACCGAGATGTTCCGTCGCGCCAGAAACAGTGCCGTCATCACGCCGATGATGCCTCCGCCAACGATCACGACGTCGGATGTCTTCGGCAACAGCGCCTGAAACTGCACCGGGGTGGCTTCGCTGAACGGGAAGGTTGTCAATGGCAGCCTGTCTTTCTCTTGGTCACATCGACACCTTATCCGCACACTTCTGCCGGCGGCATCGGTCGGCAGGACATCGCAGACGATCGCATTCAGCTGTTATCCAGACAGGCCGCCAGCGTCTCCGAGAATATCCGGATACCCACCGGAATCAGTTCGTCGCGGAAGTCATATTCAGGAGGACGGACCCGTGGCCAGTCGGGGCCGGACCCGAGAAAGAGCATCGCGGCCTTTGCGCCGCTCAGCCCGAACTGCCCGATCCTCCGAACCGACCGACGGCACCTTCTGGTCGCGCCGCCCAATACCCGCACGCTCCAATCCGTTGGCGAAGATAGCCGTCGCCTCGGGCTCGTTGATGGAAGCGGCGAAGACGTCGTCATACTCGTGCGCGCAGAGGAGTCCGTGGTGATTGCGCTTGGTCTTCTTGGCGATCTGGGCCATCCAGCCCTCGATTTTTCAAACGGCTCTCAAGCCCGCAGATCGTCTTTTTACCGCAGTCGCCACCGGGTGGATCTAGAGAAGCGCGATCACCCGAGTCGGCCCGCCGGTCGCGCCTCTCACCTTCGGAATCCCAAGGAAGAGACGCGCCCCGACTTCAGGAATCGCGTCTAGATTTGCAAGGCACTCGACGCCCCAGCGACCGCTTCCAAGCCATTCGTAGTGGACGGGAAATGCCCCGCCCGAATTAAGCCCCGTGTCGAGGGAGAGGGTGTCGACTCCAATGCCCTTAACATTTCGCTCGCCTATCAGGAATTGCGCAGTCTCGACGTGAAAGCCGGGGGTATGATTTCTCTTCTCGCCGTCATTGCCGGTGAACTTTGGATCGTCCAGAAGCTTGTGCCATCCGGAATTCATCACCACACAGCATCCCTCCGGAAGAGGCCCGTTTTTTGTCTCCCACGCTTTGATATCGTCGGGGGTGAGAGATGTGTCCGCATTCTCGGCCGCCCGCGAAGCAATATTGATGACTGCGACAGGCACGATCAGGTCGGAGATGGGAATCAGATCGGCCGTCAAGCCATCGGCAGAAAAATGGATGGGCGCGTCCATATGGGTGCCACTGTGTTCGACGATCGTCCAGCGGTTCAGGTTCACCTTGTCCTTTGCGAAGGTGACCAAATGCTCGACGGTGAACCATTTCTCGCCGCTAAAGGTCGGAAACCCTTCATAGAGCGCGTGCGAAAGGTCGACCGTCTCGCTGAAGCTCGTTGGAGCGGCCTGGGCTTGTGGCGTGCCAGGAAACGCCGCGGCGGCGGCGCCGAGGCCCAAAGTGAAGCCGGTTTTGAGAAGACCTCTACGTGTGGCTTTCTCACAGATTGAATGCAGGCATCCCGGAGGGCACATGTTTTTTCCTTCCCATTGGCGATCTTGACGAGACGATTGTCGTACTATCCAGTTAGTATATTCCCGCTGCGGATTTCACGCCTTGCCTGTGGCCTTACCTAACCTTCCATCAGGTGCTTCAGCGAATTGACCGCGGTGGCGTATCCTCGCGGCCCCAAACCGGCGATGACCGCCGTCGCCACCGTCGAGACGAGCGATTTGTGATAGATTTCCTCGCGTCGGTGGATGTTGGAAATGTGGAGCTCAACGATCGGTCCAGGAAACATCTTGAGTGCGTCTAGGATGGCAATCGAGGTGAACGAGAAGCCCGCCGGGTTGATGATGATGCCGGCGCCCTCGTCGATCGCCTCGTGGATCCAGCCGACGATCTCGCCCTCGAAGTTCGACTGGTGAAAGCGGACTCGAAGCCTGTCTGCGGCCTTCCGGCACATCGTCTCGATCTCGGCAAGCGTCGTCGTCCCGTAGATTTCCGGCTCGCGGCTGCCCAAGCGATTGAGGTTTGGGCCGTTGAGAACGAAGATTGGCTTGGTCATGGTCCTATCCTTGATAGCCCAGCAGGCGCGGCAGCCACAGCACCAGCGATGGGAAGAAGGTGATCAGCATCAGGGCGGCAATCATGGCGTAGAGAAACGGCATTACGTCGTGCACCAGGTCGCGCAGCGGCACCTCTGCGATGCGGGTCATGATGAACAGCAGCAACCCGTAGGGTGGAGTGACGAGGCCGAGCATGATATTAACGACGACCATCACGCCGAAATGCACCATGTCGACACCGAGCGCCTTCGCCGTCGGAATCAGCACCGGCACGATCACCAGCAGAATAGTCGTGCCCTCCAGCACGCAGCCCAGGATCAGCAGCAGGATGTTGACGAGGATCAGGAAACCCATCGGCGAAAGATCCCAGGACTGCAGGATCACCGACAGGGACTGCGGAATGTTCTCAACCGTGACAACGTAGTTGAACACCAGGGCGCCGGCGATGAGCATGCCGATGGAGGCCGTGGTGCGGGCGCTGTTGAGAAGCGCATGGTAGAGCTGACCCAGCGTCACGCTGCGATAGATCGCGACCGAGATGAGCAGCGCGTAGCCGGCGGCGACCGCCGCGGCCTCGGTCGGGGTCATCACGCCGCCCCTTATGCCGACCAGCAGAACGACCGGCAGCATCAGCGCCGGAAACGCTCGCAAGGTGATCCCCGGAAGTTCCCTGAGCAGCACCGGCTTCTCGACCGGAAAGTTCTTCCGGCGCGCATCGATGGCGACGATGATCATCTGCGACAGGGCGAGAAGAAGGCCCGGCACGATACCCGCAATGAAGAGGTAGCCGATGGATGCATCCGAGATCAGCGCATAGATGACCAGCGGAATTGACGGAGGAATGATCGGGCCGATCACGGAGGTGACGGCTGTCAGCGCAGCGGCATAGCTCGCCGGGTACTTGCCATCCTTGGTCATGAGCTGCTGCATCATCTTGCCGGTGCCGGCGGCGTCGGCAATGGCCGAGCCGGACATGCCGGCGAAGATGATCGACTGCAGCACGTTGACCTGCGCCAGGCCGCCGCGGAAACGGCCGACGACAGCGTTGCAGAATTGCAGCAGCCGGTCGGTCATTGTTCCGGCGTTCATCAACTCCGCGGCGAGAATGAACATCGGCACGGCAAGCAGAATGTAGCTCGTGTAGAGCCCGTTGAGGAGCTGCTCGGCGGACGTGCCCATGTCGAGCCCTGCTAGCCAGAGATAGAGGATCGACCCGGCGATCATCGAGTGACCGATCGGCAGGCCAAGCAGGGCCAGCGCTGTGATCGCAACGACCGACAGCGAAAAGGGACTCGCGAGGCTCATACGCCGGAACTCGCTTTCGTGGGGTCAAATTCCGCCGGCGCTTCGCCCCGGAGAGCACGCCACGCGAGCCACAGGTAGCGGGCGATCACGGCGACCACGAAGACGAGATAGATCGAGAACAGCCAGTCGAAGCGTATCTTGAGGTAGGCGGTGCTCTCGACCTTCATGAAGGTCACATAGTCGAAGACGGCCGGAAAGGACCAGCCATAGAGCGCGACGAGAGCGATCGCGAAGGCGAGCGTCATCGCTCGCCTTATGTCCGGACCGACTGCGGCATAGAGGAGATCAAAACGGATTTCCTCTTCCTCACGAACGACGAACGCTGCGCCGAACAGCACAACCCAAATCCAGAGCACGACGGTGAGCTCGTTGCTCCAGCCGGTCGGCCAGTTGAGAAGGTAACGAAAAGCAACCTGCAGAAGAAACGCGGCGAACATGGCGCCGACTGCGATGGCGATGGCGTTCTCGGCGCGCCGGTATAGCCAGCCGCCGACCTTTCTCAATCCCGGGTTCATCATGCCTCCCTGGCGTCGTCTGGCTAAACGAGTTTGGGCCAGCCGGTCACAAGCGGACCGGCCGGCGAGTTTTGTCGCGTCAAAGCGCGTTGATCTTGTCGATCATCCCGGCCGGCCATTCCTTGGCGAGGTCAGAGGCAAGATATTGCTCCTGCACATGCTTGCGGAATGCAGCGACGTCGGGCTCGTAGATCTTCAGGCCTTTGCCCTTGAAGGTTTCAACGAGTTCCTTCTCGCGCGTCAGGTGTTTCTCTGTCGAGAAGTCGATCGCCTTGTCCGCCGCGGCCAGGACCTTTGCCTGCTTCTCGGCCCCCATCTCGTCCCACACCTTCTTCGAGATGCTGAGGAGGTCGAAGCCGACAAGGTGCGAGGTCAGCACGATCTGCGACATGACCTCGTAGAACTTCATGTTCTCGACGTTGGGCAGAGGGTTGTCCTGCCCGTCGATCGCTCCTGTCTGCAGGCCGGTATAGACCTCGGCGTAGGCCATCGGCGTAGGATTCGCGCCGAGCGCCTGGCCGAGGAATTGCCAGGCGTCGCCACCCGGCATGCGCAGCTTGACGCCGGCCAAGTCGGCGGGAGTCTTGATTTCCTTATCGGGCTTCAGGCCGACCTGACGCAGGCCGAAATAGGTGGGGCCGAGCACCCTCACGCCGAGTTGGTCCTCGGTCATCTTCTTCAGCTCCGCGCCGGCGTCGCTGGCAAAGAAGGCCTTGAGATGCGCGGCGTCGCGGAACAGGTAGCCGGCGGTGACGATAGACCAGGCCGGAATCTGCTTGGAGATGTCCTGCGGGGCGATGTTGCCCATTTCGAGGTTGCCGCGCTGGATGGCGACAAGCTCGGTGCCCTGCTTGAACAGGTTGCCGCCGTAGTAGCCCTCGAAGGCAAAGTCGTCCTTGATGTCGTCAGCGAACATTTTCATCATCTCGGCCCGGATGTCCTGTTCCGAGAACACGGCCGAGAAACGCAGCTTTGGTTTGTCCTGCGCGAAGGCGGGGACAGCGGTTCCGGCGGCAAATGCGCCGGCAGCGATCATAAACATGCGTCGGTTCATTTCAGCTTTCATGTCGATTTCCTCCCAGTGGTCTTCATGCGGCTATAGGCGTCATTGAGTTCATGCGGCGGCCTCAAAGTGATCTGCCATGGCGCGGCGGTCGGCCTTGCGCCCGGTGAAGAG
>NZ_RZTA01000172.1:0-9388 GCF_004023115.1 Mesorhizobium sp. M6A.T.Cr.TU.017.01.1.1 | reverse complement strand
GGCACTGCTTACGCTTTCGCTAGCCAGTTGCGCGTTTTTGCCGGGCGGCGGGCCGGCGCCCCTGGACACATTCGAACTGTCGGCACCGCCGCTCGATGCGCGCGGCCACAGCCGCCGCCAGATTCTCATCGCCCAGCCTTCCGCGCTCAAGGCGCTGGACAGCCAGAACATCGTCATCAAGCCGACCGTGCGTTCGATCCAGTACCTCAAGGGCGCGCAATGGGCCGATCGGCTGCCGCTGATCGTGCAGGCGCGGTTGGCCGAGACATTCCAGCGCTCGGGCAGCTTCGCCGGTGTCGGCAAGCCGGGCGAGGGGCTGGCGATCGACTACCAGGTGATCGTCGAGGTCCGTGCCTTCGAAGTCCGGGTCGACGGCGGCGAGCATGCCGAGGTCGACCTGTTCGTGCGGATACTGAACGACCGCAATGGCGAGGTACGCGCCTCAAAGAGCTTTACCGCGAGCGCGCCCGTCTCGGGCAGCGGCAATCAGGCCTATGTCGGCGCGCTCGACGCTGCGTTCGGCGACGCCGCCAAGGACATCGTTCGCTGGACCGATTCGGTGATCTGACACAGCCAGGGACGCCGGGCGCAGCTACTTGGCGGCGGCATGATGGTCAACAGGTTCCTTTGATTGCGACCACCGTGCGAAAACTCGGTAGTCGACGACAGTCGGTTTCGGGTGGTTTCCCGACATCCATGTGGCCGCTAAGATAGAGCAATGCGTGAACCGGATTTCCAATTGGACGGGTGGTGCCTGGATGATGGCGAGGAATATCGTCAGGCGTCGCCGGACACATTCTGGATACCCGATTCGCATGAACGAGAAGGATTGCAACCGGGAGATCACGCGAAACTGATCTTTCGAATTTCGGTCGATGATGAGAATGAACCCGTCGCCGTAGAGCGCATGTGGGTGCTGGTGCGCGAGCGGATCGACGGAGCCTACTTGGGGGTCCTCAATAACGATCCGTATGCAGTTGCTCAGAATGATGAGCTTTGGAGTGGGATTGAGTTACCGTTTTCCGCCCGTCATGTGATCGATATTCGCGAACGTGGCGAGGAAACCATTGCCTTGGCCGCACAAACACCGAAGAAGCGTTGGCCTCAAACGTGATCGCGGTCTCATGTCTGCAACGGGTCCGATAGCAGTCGCCAACATGAAGGTCTGCGGCCCCCGGTTCCAAAAAATCCTAACTTGTTGTCGGATCGGTCAAGCCGCGTTCGTCCTTGGCATGGATCGACACTCCAACCATAGGGATAGATGATATGCCCAGTACCGTACGCCTGCACCGCGTTCTGGCAACCAGCCCAGAAAAAGTCTATCGCGCATTCCTTGAGGCGGACGCGCTTGCGAAATGGCTACCGCCCAACGGCTTTACCTGCACGGTCTATCATCTGGAACCCAAAGTCGGCGGCACATTCAAAATGTCGTTCCGCAACTTCACAACCGACAAAAGCCACGCGTTTGGCGGTGAATATGTCGAGCTCGTTCCTGGCGAACGCCTGCGCTATACGGACAAGTTCGACGATCCTAACTTGCCCGGTGAGATGCAGGTGACAGTGATCTTGAAGAAAGTATCGGTCGGCACGGAGCTGGATATCACGCAGGCAGGTGTTCCGGACGTCATTCCAGCTGAGGCTTGTTATCTCGGTTGGCAGGAGTCGCTGCGAAACCTGGCAAGGCTCGTCGAGCCGGAGATCAATCAATAGAGCATCATCCCGAGGACGTCGGCACTGCATAAAAAAGGCGGGAACATCTCCCGCCTTTCTTGTTTCGTTTATCGCCTGATCAATGCAGGCGGCCGCTTGCATGCGCCAGCATCGTGTAAACCTTGCCGGTGTCCGACGTCAGGTAGGTCTGCGCCATCATGTTGTCGCGGTCGTTGCGCGACACGTCCTTGAGCAGCTTTTCGAAATCATCGCAGTAACGGTCGACGGCGGCACGGAACTCCGCCTCCATCTGATATTTGCGGCGGATCTCATCGAAAGTCTGCTGGCCCTTCAGCGTGTAGAGACGCCGCGTGAACACGTCACGCTCGCCGCGCCGGTAGCGGTTCCACAACTCGATCGAGGCATCGTGATCGATGGCGCGGGCGATGTCGACGGAAAGCGAGTTGAGTGACTCCACGACATGAAGCGGCGAGCGCTGGGCAGGGGCCGAGCGTGGCGCTTCCGACGGCGCGGGCTTGGCGGCCTCTTCGCGCGACGCCCCAGTTAAGAGATCGCGCACCCAGCCGCCTTGCGGCGTACGGCCATTGGGGTCGCGCTGGCGCTGCGCCGTCTCAGCCGGGCGTTCCAGGTCGAGCGTGCCGCGCAGTGCGGTGTCACCCGATGGCGCCTGCGGGGCACGAGGTTCCGGTTGCGGGGCCGGAGGACGGCGCTGCGGTTCAGCGGCGCGCGCGGCAGGCGCTTGCGGTGCCGGACGCAGGTTGCGCGGCTCCGAGGTGTCGGTGCTGCGGCCCGATTTCGCAACGATATCCGAGAGTTCCTTCAGCGCGTTGATCTGCTCGGAAACGGCGCGGCGGATGGCCGTGGTCGATTCCTTTGCCTCTTCCGGCATCTCGATGACGCCCTTCTTAAGCTCGGCGCGGGTGAGGTCGAGCTCGCTCTTGATCGAGCCGGCGGTGCGCCGCATCTCCTCGGTCGCGTCGGCGAAGCGCTTCGTTGCCGAATCGACGACGTCGGAAATGGCGGCACGGATCTTGTCCGCCGACTCCAGCGTCTTGCCTTCGGCGTTCTGCAACGTCTGGCCGACCAGCGTCTCGAACGAGCGCATGACCTTTTCGAGATCCTCCGACTTCTTGACCAGGCCGACGGCGAGGTCCTCCAGCGACGACTGTCTCTCGAGCGTGTGTTCGAGGTTGCTCTGGGCCGAACTCAACAGGTCCGAAGCACTGGACAGCAGACGGCTGTGCTCGTCGAACTTGGTGGCAATCGAGGCGACCTCGCGCAAGGTGGAAGACGACAATTCGGTAAGCCGCGTCGTGTTCGAATCGACCAGGCGCGCCGAGCTAGCGAAGGTCTGCGCGGCTTTTTCCGTTGTCGCCGCAAAGCTTTGCGTGCTGCCGGTCAGGCGTTCGTCGACCTGGCCGAGATTGGCCGCCGCCTGCTCGATCAACTGACCGAGCTGCGAGCTCGAGGTGCTCATGCGGCCGATGAGATCGGCGACACTGTCGGCGAGCGTCGAGCGTGCGCCTTCGACGGCCGACAATGTTTCGGCGGTGCGGCTGGCGAGCGCGTCGACCAAGGCGGCGTTTTCGCTGCGCAACTTCTCGGTCGCGCGCTCGGTAACCTCTTCCATGCTCTTTTGCAGCTCCGAGCCGCCCTGGGCGAAACGCTCGACCAGCGGCCGTGCCGTTTCGTCGAGGATTTTCGAGATCTCGGCCGAACGTGCCGCAAGCATGGTGTTGAGCTCGCGGGTGTTGGTGCCGATGGTCTTCGCGGCGTCGTTGGTGCTCTGGCCGATATGCTGGCCGACCGCGGTGAAGGTTTCGGCAATCGCGTTGGCGCGCGAAATGAGTTGCGCCTCGGCAGTCGAAACCTGCTCGTTGAGCTTCTGGCCTATCGTCTCGGTGGTGTAGACGAGACGGTTTTCGACGCCGGCAACCTGCTCCTCGACACGAGCCGCCGCCGCTGCTGCGCTGGATGCCAGGCGCTCGTCGGCGCCGGCCAGCGCCTGCTCGATTTCGCGGGCGTGGACGGCAAGTTCCTGACCGGTCAGCCTCGCACGTTCGGCAACCCGCTGCTCGGTGTTGGCAAATGCCCCGACGATGTTCTCGGTATGCTCTCCGATCGTCGACGAGCTGTCGGCGATGCGGGACACCAGACGGTGATCCGCCTCGTCGAAGATACGGCCGATCTCGGATGCGCGGGCCGACAGCGCTTCCGAACCTTCGGCAATACGCGACATCAGCTGCTGGTCGGCGGCATCGAAAATGCGGCCAAGGTCGGATGCCCGCGCCGCGAGCGCCTCGGCCGATTCGCCGATGCGCACGCCGAGCCGTTCGTCGGCGCCTTCGAAATTGCGCAAGATGTCGCCGGCGCGCGCGGCCAACGACTGCGCCGTTTCGACCGCGCGGGCCACGAGCTTCTGGTCCGCCGCATCGAATGTGCCGGCGATCTCGCTGGCACGGGCTGCCAGCTGATCGGCCGTTTCCTGGGCGCGCGCCAGCAAGGAGTTCGATGTATCGTCGACACGGGCCATGATGGTGCTCGATGTGTCTTCGGCGCGGGCAATGAGCGCGCTCGACGTATCCTCGGCACGTGCGGCGAGGCGGCGATCCGCCTCCTCGAAGGTGCGGGCGATATCCTCCGCCCTGGCGAGCAAGGCCGCCGAGGTCTGCTCGGCACGTTCGGCGATCTTGCGATCGGCGTCGCTGAACGCAGCACCCGCCTGCTCATGCAGCGCGCTGGTGACTTCCATGACCTTTTCACGCAGCGCTCCCGCAACGAAGACGGCGCTCTTTTCGAGCACGTTGCGGACGTTGTCGACACCGGTCGACAACGCACGCTCCATGGTTCCGGCGCGCTCCTCGATGATGCCGGTCTGCCGGCTGAACGCCTGCTCGATTTTTTCGACGTCGGCGGCGATTGCCGCGGAAATATCGGTGCTCCTGGCGGCGATCTGGTCGATATGGCCGGACAGCGAACGGTCGACATCCTTGCGGGTGTCGGCGAGCTTGGAGAGATCGTCCTCCAGCGCACGGGTCAGCGCGTCGCGGCCTTCGGCCAGCTTTCCGACATGGCCGGCGATGATGTCGTCTACGTCGCTGCGGCTCGCTGCAATTTTCTGCAGGTCTGCTTCCAGCGCACGTCTGAGGATGTCGCGGCCTTCGGCCAGTTTCTCGACCTGGCCGGCAACCAGCCCGTCGATGCTCGACCGGCTTTCCGCCAGCTTGGCGAGATCGTCTTCGAGCGCCTTGGAGAGGATCGAGCGGTCCTCGATCAGCTTCTCGGCATGGCTGTTTACAAGACCGTTGACGCTGCCGAGATCGGCCTCCAGGGCCCGCGTAAACTGTGCACGATTGTCGGTCAGTTGCTGGGACTGATCGGCGACGACACCCTTGATCGTATTGAGGTCTGCTTCCAGCGCACGTCTAAGGATGTCGCGGCCCTCGGATAGCTTCTCGACCTGGCCGGCAACCAACCCGTCGATGCTCGACCGGCTTTCCGCTAGCTTCGCGAGATCGTCTTCGAGCGCCTTGGACAGGGTCGAGCGGTTTTCCGCCAGCTTTTCGGACTGACCTGATATGACGTCCTTGATCGTGTTGAGATCGGCTTCCAGCGCGCGCTTGAGTATGTCGCGGCCTTCGGCCAACTTCTCGACCTGGCCGGTAACCAGACCATCGATGCTCGACCGGCTTTCGGCCAGTTTCGCGAGGTCGTCTTCGAGCGCCTTCGACAGGGTCGAACGGTCCTCTGCGAGCCTGTTCATGTGATCGGAGATAAGGCCATTCACGCTCTGCAGGTCGATTTCCAACGCCCTTGAGAGCTGACCACGGTCTTCCGCCAGCTTTTCCGACTGGCTCGATATGACGTCTTTGATCGTGTTGAGATCGGATTCAAGCGCGCGCTTGAGGATGTCGCGGCCTTCGGCCAGCTTCTCGACCTGGCCGGCGACCAGCCCGTCGATGCTCGACCGGCTGTCCGCCAATTTGGCGAGGTCAGCCTCGAGCGTCTGCGAAAGCAGGCTGCGATCGTCGGCGAGCCTGCCCGAATGTTGCTCGATCAGGCCCCTGATGCCGGACAGGTCGTTTTCAAGCGAACGCGAAAGCTCGGTGCGGTCTTCCGCCAGTTTGGCGGAATGGTTCTCGATGAGACCCTTGATGCCGACGATGTCGCTTTCCAGCGCCTTGGCGAGGATGGCGCGACCTTCGGCGATCTTCTCGACCTGACCGGCGACCAGGCCGTCGATGCTGGCGCGGCTGTCGGCCAGCTTGCCGAGATCGGCCTCGAGAGCGCGTGAAAGAATGCTGCGGCCTTCGGCCAGCTTGCCAACATGGCCGGCAACCATTTCATCAATGATCGTGCGGGCTTGCACAAGTTTTCCGGAGTCTTCGTTCAAGGCCTGTGAAAGCCTGTTACGGCCCTCTTCGAGGCTTTCGAGATGGCTGCCGAGCGAAGCATCGATGGTGGCCCGCGACTCGTTGACCTTGCGCAGATCCTCTTCGAGCGCGCGCGAGATCAGGCTGCGACCTTCGGCAAGCTTCTGCACCTGATCGGTGACAGCCGCGTCGATGCCGGCGCGGCTTTCGGCGAATTTCGCCAGATCGGCCTGCATTGCCGCCGCCATGCGTTCGCGGCTTTCGGAAAGCTTGCGGCTGTGGTTCTCGACGGCTTCCTCGATGCCGACGCGGGCATCGGCAAGCCGCTGGATATCGGCATCGAAGGAGCGTGACACCACATGACGAGCCGCTTCCATGCGCCCGGCGAAATCGCCGGCGCGTGCTTCAAGCATGGACGAGGTCGACGAAACGATATCGGCCATGTCGGCGCCGATCTGGGTCTTGCCCTGATCGATCATCGCCGACAGCGTCTCCTTGCTTTCCTGGAAGGTGTGGGCGATTTCGCGCGCGCGCTCGACCAGGGTCTCGTTGATCTGGCGTGCACGGGCCTCGAGCGCGGCGTTGAGCTTCTGGGTGCCGGTGTCCAGCGCTTCGGCGCGGGTCTGGAACTCACTAATCAGCGTCTGGCCGCGTTCGGCCAGCGTCCGCTCAATGCCGTTAAGGCTGGCTTCAAATTCGGAGTTGAGCGTGCGCGCGGCGCCGCCGAGCAGCGACACCATGCCGGAGGTCCGATCGTCGAGCAGATCGGTCAGCGACCGGGTGAGGCCGTCGGTCGTGTCCGTCAGCTTGGCGATGCGTGTATCGAGAAGGCTGGCGAAGGCTTCGCCGGAGGTCGACAGCCGGTCCGTGATCGATTCGAGCCGGCCTTCCACCGAATCGAAGATCGACATCGAGCTCTGGTTGATCCTGTCGATCAGCGTGTCGCCGGAATTGGTGATGGTCATCGACAGGTTGGTCGAGGCGTTGAGAATGCTGTCGCGAATGATGTCGCTGGCAGCCCCGATTTCGTCCTTCAGCGTCTCATGCGCGCCGGTGATCGAGGCGCGCACGCGTTCGGCGTGGGTGACCACCGCTTCGCGCTCGCTGCCCAGCCCGTCGACAAGCGAACGGATGCGGGATTCATTCTCCGAGTAGGAGCGTTCGATCTGGTTGACTTCGCTGTGGACCAGGGTTTCGAGTTCGACGGCTCGCGCAAGCGTGCGCTCGATGCCTTCACCCATGGCCGCCACCTCGCGGCGAACGGCCTGCCCGATCATCATGACACGATCCTGGGCGATATTTTCCGGCTCGGTCAGGCGGAAGGCCACTTCCGTCATCGACTGAGCGGCAATGCGCATTTCCTGGGCGCGGCGAATCATGGCTGCAAACGCCCAGAACAGGAGGACGGGTAGGATCGCAGCGACCGCCAGGCCGATCAGTTCAGGACGGGCGAAAAACTGGTCGGGCGTGCGGATTTGCCAGATGCCAGGTCCAAACAGCAGATTGGCCAGCGCACCGGCGCCCGCGATCCAGGCGAGCGAAACGAGCGCAACGACCCAGTAGATCGTGTTCGAGGCACGCCGATTGAGGGTGTGCAGCAGCGTTTTGTAATCTTTTTGAAGAGGGTCATTGGCTGGTGTGAAACCGGCCGGCTGCTGGCTATTGCGCGTTTCCACAGGGCGCAGTTCAGCCAGCTTGGCCTTTGCCGCGGGCTTTGCTTTCTGGTCTTGGGCTTTCTGGTCCTGGTTGGCGGCAGGCTCCGCCTTCTGGCTCTGGTTGGCGAAAGGCTCGGCATTCTGGCCTTGGTTGGCAACAGGCTCGGCATTCTGGTTACGGCCTTCGCGTGCCAACTCGTCGGCAGCCTGCGATATCTGCGCTTCCAGGTCTTCCATCGACGCCGCGATGTCGAGGTCGCCGCCGGCATCCCCGCTCAGGTCGATATCAAGCGCTTTTTCGAGTTCCCTGGCTACGTCGCTATCGAGCGTTCTTGTCGTCGTTGTTTTCTTCGCCATGCCTTCGCTACCCTGTACAAGCTGCCGCGGGACTTATTGATTCTGCTTGTCGTGTCCCACGCAAGAGGCTGAAAATGGACCTGTCGTATCGTAATGACACACCGGGGTAAAGAAAACATGCATTCGGCGCGATACGTAAAACTTTAAATATAAGGTTAACAGAACTGTGATTCCGGCGCCGTTATCGCAACATTTTTCCGGGCCAATCATTAACCCGCCGTCCACAGGATGCGCCTATTTTTTTCGGCAGTCGAACAATGGAGTTGCAGATTCATGCGTGGCGAAAACGGCATTGCCTTCTCGATGCCCGGCGGCGACGTATCGGGAACGGCCGGGTCGCGGCCGGTGGACCTGGCGCATCTCGCGCGCCAGACGATGGGCGACCGCAGCCTCGAGCAGGAGGTGCTGGCGCTGTTCGTGCAGCAGGCGCTGTCCGTTCGCGACAAGATCGTCGACGCCGATGTGAGGCAACGACTGCTTCTGGCGCACGGGCTGAAGGGCTCGGCGCGCGGCATCGGCGCCTTCGCCATTGCCGATTGCGCCAGCGCGATCGAACTTCAGCCTGAAGATACCAATACCCTCAAGCGGCTTGGCTCGCTGATCGAAGAAGTCCGCGATTTCGTCGCCGCCATCAGCCGTTAAACCCATTTCCGAAAAAAACGGCATAGAGCGCCGCTTTTGCGCGGCAGTTGACTTGTCTGCCGGAGTGATTATCTCGGCTGAGACTCCCTTCAGGTGACAAATGACCAAGCTGACCTTCATCGCCCATGACGGCACACATTTTGACGTGGATGCCGAAAACGGCTCGACCGTCATGGAAAACGCGATCCGCAACGCCGTGCCGGGGATCGAGGCCGAATGTGGTGGCGCCTGCGCCTGCGCGACCTGCCATGTCTATGTCGACGAGGCATGGACGGCGGAGGTCGGCGAGCCGGAAGCCATGGAAGAGGACATGCTGGACTTCGCCTACGACGTCCAGCCGAACTCGCGGCTCTCCTGTCAGATCAAGGTGCGCGACGCACTCGACGGCCTGGTTGTGCGCGTGCCCGCCCGCCAAGGCTGAGGCGTGAAGGCTGAAGCGGGGTTTATAGCCGATTTTTCCGGCCCCGGCTTGGCAGCGGGCCAATGGTCATGCAGTGTCGCGCCGTTCTCTACAGCGCCGTGCGTCCGCTTGGACGCGCAAAGGGCGCTGTAGCACTGTGATTGGCGCATGATCCCCAGCGAAAATCGATTCCGGTTTTCGAGGCCCTGCGCATCGAAGGCGCATTCATGACCGATATCACCAGGACGGACGCATTGATTGTCGGGGCGGGGCCTGTTGGCTTGTTTGCC
>NZ_RZTA01000171.1:0-9564 GCF_004023115.1 Mesorhizobium sp. M6A.T.Cr.TU.017.01.1.1 | reverse complement strand
CCTTGAGGGGGAGATGTCCGGCAGGACAGAGGGGGGTGGGCGGGAACGCCGACATTACCGAGTTTCCCCCATCCTCAATTCTCTCGCCCCCTCAATTCCCAGCGGCAGATGCGTGGCCGCCACAACGATCCCTCCTTCGTCCAGGTGCTTCCGCATCAGCACGGCGAATCGCTCTTCCGATGCCTTGTCCAATCCTGCCGTCGGCTCGTCGAGCAGCCACAGTGGCCGCCGGCTGACCAGCAGTTTTGCGATCGCCGCGCGCCGCCTCTGCCCAGTCGAGAGATAGCCGAACGGCAGATGGCCGATATCACCAAGTCCGACCGTTTCCAGCGCCTCTTCGGCACGCAAGAAATCCGCGCCCGAAAAATCGCGCCAGAAGCGCAGATTTTCCGTCACGGTCAACGCCGTCTTCATCGCGTTCTGGTGGCCGAGATAGTGGCAGGCCGAGGCAACCGACGGAAAATCCTCGCCGCCGCCTTCGATATGCACACGACCGGCCGCCACCGGAAGCAGCCCGGCGACGACCCTGAGCAGCGTCGATTTCCCCGCGCCGTTCGGCCCGGTGACGATAAGCGCCTGGCCTTTCTCAAGGGCAAAGTTGATGCCGGAAAAGACCGCCTCGCCGCCGCGTTCGCCGCCCAGATTTTCGGCGATCAGCCGCATTCGTTCCCCTTCGCCGGAAGTCCTAGCGCGGCTTCGGTGCGCCGCAACAAAAATGGCGATTCCGTGTCTAGAACTATTCCAGGAAATTCTCTATATGCGGGTCATCCGTGCCAGCGGTCGGCACGGGAACAGAATTAGCGCCGAACCAGCGCACGCGCCGCCTTGAACGGCTCGGGTTGGCTGGGAACGGACAGCGGAAATGGCCGTACCCGCACCTTTGCGCGTGATTGCATGCCATCGGCGTCCGTTCCCTTTCAGGCTGAACAGACAAGGACGGACCGCACGTGTCAAAATCCCTCGATAGTTTCAATTGCCGCCGCACGCTGACTGCTGGTGGCGCCGAATATGTCTATTACAACCTCATCGAGGCCGAGAAGAACGGCCTCACCGGCATTGCCCAGTTGCCCTATTCGATGAAGGTGCTGCTGGAGAACCTGCTGCGCAACGAGGACGGCCGTTCCGTCACCAAGGAGAGCATCCAGGCGGTCGCCGGCTGGCTGACCGACCGGGGCACCGCCGGCGTCGAGATTGCCTATCGCCCGGCTCGCGTGCTGATGCAGGATTTCACCGGCGTTCCGGCCGTTGTCGACCTGGCTGCGATGCGCGACGCCATGGCCTCGCTTGGCGGCGACCCGCAAAAGATCAATCCGCTGGTGCCGGTCGATCTGGTCATCGACCACTCGGTCATCGTCGATGAATTCGGCACGCCGCTGGCTTTCGCCCGCAATGTCGAGCTTGAGTACGAGCGCAACGAAGAGCGCTACAAATTCCTGAAATGGGGCCAGCAGGCCTTCCGCAATTTCCGTGTCGTGCCGCCCGGCACCGGCATCTGCCACCAGGTCAATCTCGAATATCTTGGCCAGGTCGTGTGGACCAACACTGAAGATGGCGAAACCACCGCCTACCCCGATACCTGCGTCGGCACCGATTCCCACACCACCATGATCAACGGTCTTGGCGTGCTCGGCTGGGGCGTCGGCGGCATCGAGGCCGAGGCCGCCATGCTCGGCCAGCCCGTCTCCATGCTGTTGCCCGAAGTCATCGGCTTCCGCCTCACCGGCAGGCTCAGGGAAGGCGTCACCGCCACCGACCTCGTGCTCACCGTCACCCAGATGCTGCGCAAGAAGGGCGTCGTCGGCAAATTCGTCGAATTCTTCGGTCCGGGTCTGTCCAACATGACGCTGGCCGACCGCGCCACCATCGGCAACATGGCGCCCGAATATGGCGCCACCTGCGGCTTCTTCCCGGTCGATGGCGAAACCATCCGCTACCTCACCATGTCCGGCCGCGAGGAAAACCGTATCGCGCTGGTCGAGGCGTACGCGAAGGCGCAAGGCATGTGGCGTGATACCGGCTCGGCCGACCCGGTCTTCACCGACCTGCTCGAGCTCGATCTCGGCGATGTGGTGCCGTCGATGGCCGGCCCCAAGCGTCCGGAAGGCCGCGTGGCGCTTGAAGGCATTCCGGACGGCTTTGCCAAGGCGATGGAGACCGAATACCGGAAGGCCGCCGAAATCGACAAGCGCTATGCCGTCGAAGGCACCAACTATGATCTCGGCCATGGCGATGTCGTCATCGCCGCCATCACCTCCTGCACCAACACCTCGAACCCGAGCGTGCTGATCGGCGCCGGGCTGCTGGCGCGCAACGCCAACCGGCTCGGGCTCAAGCAGAAGCCGTGGGTCAAGACATCGCTGGCGCCGGGTAGCCAGGTCGTCGCCGAATATCTGGAGAAATCCGGCCTCCAGAAGGAACTCGACCAAATCGGCTTCAATCTGGTCGGCTTCGGCTGCACCACCTGCATCGGCAATTCCGGCCCGCTGCCGACGCCGATCTCCAAGACCATCAACGATAAGGGCTTGATCGCCGCCGCGGTCTTGTCCGGCAATCGCAATTTCGAGGGCCGCGTCTCGCCCGACGTGCAGGCAAACTACCTTGCTTCGCCGCCGCTGGTCGTCGCCCACGCGCTGGCCGGGACCGTGACCAAGGACCTGACCACCGAGCCGCTCGGCGAGGACCGTGACGGCAACCCGGTCTACCTCAAGGATATCTGGCCGAGCTCGGTCGAGATCCAGGAGTTCATCGAAAAGAACGTGACGCGCGAACTGTTCGCCCGCAAATATGCCGACGTCTTCAAGGGCGACGAGTACTGGCAGAACGTCAAGGCGCCGGAAGGCCAGACCTACGCCTGGGACGACCATTCGACCTATGTGCAGAACCCGCCCTATTTCGACGGCATGACCGCGGGTTTCGGCACAATCGGCGACATCAAGGGCGCCCGCGTGCTCGGCCTGCTCGGCGACAAGATCACCACCGATCATATCTCGCCGGCCGGCTCGATCAAGGCGGCCTCGCCTGCCGGCAAATATCTCACCGACCATGGCGTCGGCGTCGCCGACTTCAACCAGTATGGCACGCGGCGCGGCAATCATGAGGTGATGATGCGCGGCACCTTCGCCAACATCCGCATCCGCAACCATACGCTGGGCGAGAACGGCCGCGAGGGCGGCTACACCATCCACTATCCGTCGAAGGAAGAGACATCGATCTACGACGCCGCCATGGAGTACAAGAAGGAAGGCGTGCCGCTGGTCATCTTCGCCGGTGTCGAATACGGCAATGGCTCGTCGCGCGACTGGGCGGCCAAGGGCACCAACCTCTTGGGCGTCCGCGCCGTCATCGCCCAGTCCTTCGAGCGCATCCACCGCTCGAACCTGGTCGGCATGGGCGTCATTCCCTTCGTCTTCGTAGAGGGCACCTCATGGGCCTCGCTCAACCTTAGGGGTGACGAGCTGGTCGAGATCGACGGCCTGAGCACCATCAAGCCGCGCCAGAAGATGATCGCGAAGATCACCTATGGCGACGGCACGGTGAAGGACGTTCCGATCATCTGCCGCATCGATACGCTGGACGAGCTCGACTACTTCAAGAACGGCGGCATCCTGCAATATGTGCTGCGCGATTTGGCAGCTTAGTAGGGCAGTAAGGGAGTAAGGGAGTAGGGAAGACAGCCCCTATTCCCCTATTCCCCTATTTTGGCGCTCCGAAGCGCGCCGTCGCCGCCAGCAGCACGCCGAGCATCAGCCCGTTGAGGATGTGCCACAGGAAATGCGTGCCGAGCGGAAAGCTGCCGCAGACCAGCGGATCGATCATCCGGCAGATGACCGACACGACGAAGATCGCCGAGCCTGCCAGATTGTACCAGCCGGCGCGATTGCCGCTGGCGGCCACCCAGGCGCCGAAGAAGGCGAGCGCCAGGAAAGGCGGCAGATAGCCGGTCGTGCCGTTTGACGCCTGGCGCAGCCAGTCCGGCACGGCCCAGGTCAACAACCCGGTGACGGCATAGAAGGCGACGAAGATGGCGATCGCCTTGCCCCATTTCATGCCGAGGAAGCGGCGCAGGTTGAACAGCGTGTAGGCCAGCGTGAACCCGGCGATCGGCAGCACGTCAGCCCAGACCGTGCCGTGGTTGGCAAAGGTATGGAACAGCGCCGAGCCGATGCCGATCGCCACCACCCACCAGGCCAGCGCTTCGGCGAAGATGCCTGTGCCGCGCCGGCGCACCTCCCGGACACCCCACAGCCCGGCGGCAAGAAAAGCCAGATTGGTGAGTGCGTTGGCCGGTTCGGCCCAGAACTCCGGCCCGGTCCGCTCGCAGTAGAGATCGACCGGCGTCAGGAGGGTTTGCCACATGCTGATTGTTGCCCGAATCGGCTTCTACCGTGAAGTGTGACCCTTCCTATTGCGCCCTTGCAGTTGGTTGCAATGGCAAATTTCACCGCAACGTGACTTCCCGTTGACTGTCGCTTCTGCCACATATTTCAGCAATCAGAACAAGGCCGGCATCACCGGCGGGAGTCCAAACGGCCATGACATCTCGAAGACCATTGCGGCTTGCGGCACTTGCGCTGGCCCTCTCGGTGTTTGCCGGCGCTGGACTTGCCGGCAATGTGCTTGCCGGCGAGGCCGACAAGCCCCAGGCTGACAAAACCTTGACCGATCAACCGCTGGGCGTGGTCGAGCTCTTTACCAGCCAGGGCTGCAATTCCTGCCTGCCGGCCGATGAATTCTTCGCCGATCTTGCCACCAAGGAGAACATCGTCGCGCTCGCCTATCATGTCGACTACTGGGATTATCTCGGTTGGAAGGACACGCTGAGCCGCAAGGAGAACACGGAGCGGCAATATGAGTATATGCGCGCCTTCGGCAATCGCTCGGTCTATACGCCGCAGGCCGTCATCAATGGCCGCAGTCATGTCAACGGAGCCAGCCGCAGGGAGGTCGACGGGGCGCTCGCCCGCATGGAGAAATCAGGCGACGGCATGCGGGTCAGCATCAAGGTCAGCCGGACCAGCGACCGCGTCATCATCGACGCCGGCGATGCCGGGACCGGCCCCAGCGATGCCCATGTCGTCATCGTCTATTTCGACCCGCCGCAGACGATCAAGATCGGCAAGGGCGAAAACACCGGCCGCAGCATGACCTACTGGAATGCCGTCTCCGGCATCCAGACCGCCGGCATGTGGCACGGCAAGGCGCAGCGCTACGAATTGCCGATGAGCGTGATTTCCAAGAAAGGCGGCTGCGCCGTGCTGCTGCAATCGGTGGGCAAGGATGGCCTGCCAGGCCCCATTCTGGGCGCCGCCATAATCCACAAGCCTTGACCACAGCGCGCCCTTCTCCCCTTGTGGGAGAAGGTGGATCGGTGCGCAGCGCCGAGAGGTTGAGGGGTGCTGGAAGAAATGAGGCGTTAAAATATGAAATGATTTTAGGCGCTTACGTCTTCAGCGCAGCGATCCTTCCAACATCCCTCATCCGACCTCGCTTCGCGAGGCCACCTTCTCCCACAAGGGGAGAAGGGAGAGCCGCGCTACCCGCCATGGTCTCAGCCAATAAAAAACCGGCGTCAGCTTGCTTCTGACGCCGGTCATTTAGGTTTTGGGATCGTCGCACCCGATTTTTCCAAGGAAAAACCGAGGTTGGTTCGATCCGACGCAGACCCGTGGGCGGGGGGCTTGGGGTTTACGAGCCAGTGCCGGACCGAACCGTCTCAGGCAACACCCGTAAATTCGTCGGACATTGGGGCATGAGCGCGGATAAAAGAAGGCAGAATTGTGGCGAAGCATCACCAATTCCAACGGGCGTTTTATAAACGTGACTGGACACTGCGGAAACGGTGCGCCGCCGCCTTTGCTCGGTCGGGCTTGCAATTCTACGGCGAAAGCGCCAACTTTGGTTGGCATAAGATTCATTCGAAGGGATCGAGGCATGACTGATCATGGCAGTGGGACGGAGGATGGGGACGCATCCGCAATACTGATCCCGCTGCATGAGGCAAGACGCGAACGCCTCGACCAGCCGGTGCGGTTCGACCGGCGCGAACTGGACCAGATCCTGAGGCTTTACGGGCGCATGGTCGCCGCCAATGAGTGGCGCGACTACGCCATCGACCATCTCACCGATCGCGCCGTCTTTTCCGTGTTCCGCCGCACCAGCGAGGTGCCGCTGTTCCAGATCGTCAAGGATCCGAAGCTGGCGCGCCGGCAAGGCGCATTCGCCGTCATCGCCGCCGGCGGCCGCATCCTCAAGCGCGGCCAGGAACTTGGCCGCGTGCTTGGCGTCTTCGACCGCACGCTGAAGCTGGTCGAGGCCTAACTACTTATTCTGGCTGCGGAATTTCTGTTCCGGCAACGAGTTGATATCGGGCGGAATTAGAGCCCCGTCATTGATCGGCAGTTGCATGAACACCGTGTCCAGCCAGCGTCCGTGCTTATAGCCGGAGCCTTCGAGGCGGCCCGAATGGCGAAAGCCGAGTTTTTCATGTAGCCGCACCGAGGCACTGTCCGGTCGGCCGTCGCCGATCACCGCGATAACCTGGCGGAAGCCCGCCGCCTTGGCCGCCTCGATCAGCCCTTGCATCAGCTTGAGCCCGACGCCTTGCCCCTTGGCCTCGGGCGCGACATAGACGGAATCCTCGACGACGAAGCGATACGCGGGGCGTGGCCGGAAGGCGCCGGCATAGGCATAGCCGAGCACGATGCCGTCTTTTTCCGCCACCAGATAGGGAAAGCCGCCCGCTATCAAACTGTCGAATCGCTGGCCCATCTCGGCACGGCTTGGCGGCTCCAGCTCGTAGCTCGCCGTGCCGTTTGTCACCGCATCGGCATAGATGTCGGTGATCCGGTCGAGGTCCGCCGATGTAGCGGCCCGTATGGTATGCTGCTCATAATTTATGCAAATCGCTCATCTGCCTTCTATCACAGCAGAGGCCGGAACAAAAGAAAAGGGCGGCCGTTGGGCCGCCCTTACAAAACTCGCTGGTCCAGTCAGACCATGATCCCGAAAGGTGGAAACCGGCTTTCGGAAAAGATCATGGTCCAAACAAAAGCCTGTTAGCGGCGGTCGCCCATGAACTGCAGCAGGAACATGAACAGGTTGATGAAGTCGAGATAGAGCGTCAGCGCGCCCATGATCGCCTTGCGGCCGGCAACGTCGGTGGCGTCGCCCTCGAAATACATCTCCTTGATCTTCTGCGTGTCATAGGCGGTGAGGCCCGAAAAGATCAGCACGCCGAGCGCCGAAACGGCGAAGGACAGAGCCGACGACTGCAGGAAGATGTTGATCACCATCGCGATGATCAGGCCGAACACGCCCATCACCAGGAACGAGCCGAACGCGGTCAGATCGCGCTTGGTCGTGTAGCCGTAAAGCGACAGCGCACCGAAAGCCGCTGCGGTGGCAAAGAAGGTCTGCGAAATGCTGGCGGTCGTGTAGACCAGGAAGATCGACGACAGCGACAGGCCGACCAGGCCGGCATAGACCCAGAACGTCGTCTGCGCGGCAGAAACGCTCATCGACTGGACGCGGAAAGACAGGAACAGCACGGCGGCCAGCGGAGCCAGCATCACCACCCAGCGCAACGGCGACCCGAAGATCGCGTAGCCGAAGGAGGTCAGCATCTCGCCGCTCGGCAGCGTCGCAACCGCCGAAGCCGGATCGGTGGTGGTGGCCAGCATGATCGTGCCGACCGCGGCAAGGCCAGTGATGAGGAGGCCAAGCCCCATCAGATTGTAGACCTTGATCATGTAGGCGCGCAGGCCCTGGTCGATGGCAGCATCGACGCCGGCGCCGGGCACGGCGCGCGTCTGATAATTGCGAACGGGTTCAGCCATGGAAATCCTCATATTGCTTCTGCCCCGTCCGGTGTCAGGTCCATTTGGACCCAGGCGCCGCTGGCGGGGCTCCAGCATGCCTGCGGCGAAATATGATGGTTATTGGCGTCAAGAACAAGACCGTAACGGAGCGTAATGCTTCGTGAAGTCCCGGAAATCCGCTTTTTCGGCTTTCGAAGCCGCAACATTACGCAGAATTAATCAAAAACAGCCTCGCCAAGCCTTGCGATCAGAGATTGCGCAGCACCGGCGCCGCCTTGTGGCCCAGCACCCGCCAAGTGCCGGCGAGGCCAATGCCGACCGTGACCACCAGCGCAAAGACGATGGTTGCCACCGCCACATCGGGCATGAAATGCGATGGCAGCGTCATGATGCGCGCGACAACGAACCACGCGGCAACCCCGCCTGCCGCCAGCGCGAAGATCGCAGTGGCGAGGCCGATCAGCATATATTCCAGTGAAAAGGCCGCGATCAGTGTTTTCCTGGTGGCGCCCAGCGTCTTCAGCACCACGGCGTCGTGGATGCGGGCCCGGTTGCCGGCGGCCAGCGCGCCGGCCAGCACCAGCACCGACGCGATCAGCGCCACGCCGGCCGCGGCCCTGATTGCCGTGCCGAGTTGCGCCACCAGCCGGTTGACGATGTCGAGCGCGTCCTTGACCCTGACCGTCGTCACCGCGGGAAAGGCCCGGGTGACGGCGTTGAGAAGACGGGCATCGTCGGCCCCCGACGCGCCCTTTTCGGTCAGGGTCGCCAGCCAGCTATGCGGCGCGCCAGCAAATGTGCTGGGCGAGAACACCATGACGAAGTTGATGCCCATCGTCTCCCACTCGACCTGGCGGAAATTGGCGATCTTCGCCGTCACGTTGCGGCCAAGCACGTTGACGGTGATGGTGTCGCCGAGTTTCAGCCCGATCTCTTTGCCTTCCTCGGCCGAAAACGACACCAGCGGCTCACCGGCATAATTGTCCGGCCACCATGTGCCTTCGGTCAGCGTCGCATTCTTCGGCAGTCTGGCCTCGTAGGTCAGCCCGCGATCGCCGCGCAGCACCCAGGCTCCTTCCGCCGGGACCTTGACCTTGTCGACGTCGACGCCGTTCAGCGCCATCACCCGGCCGCGCAGCATCGGCACCTTGACCA
The DNA here is from genome assembly GCF_004023115.1 of Mesorhizobium sp. M6A.T.Cr.TU.017.01.1.1. Taxonomy (NCBI): domain Bacteria; kingdom Pseudomonadati; phylum Pseudomonadota; class Alphaproteobacteria; order Hyphomicrobiales; family Phyllobacteriaceae; genus Mesorhizobium; species Mesorhizobium sp. M6A.T.Cr.TU.017.01.1.1. Next base: position 592 of record NZ_RZTA01000171.1, on the reverse strand, counting down.
GCGTGCCCTGCGGCGCCTCTTTGCCGACCAGCGCGGAGAACGCGTCGACATCGCTGCTCTGGATGTCGACGAAGAAGAAGTTCGGCGCCCGTTCCGGCAGGCTGCCGGAAATCTGTCGCCTGAGATTGCCATCGATCAGCGCCAGCGTCACCAGAAGCGTCAGCCCCAGTCCCAACGACAGCACCACCGACGGCGTCAAGGCTCCCGGCCGGTGGATGTTGCCGATGGCGAGCCGGAGTACCGTCGAGCCAACGCGCGGGCTCTTTTTGGCGGCCCATTGTACCAGCGCGCCGACGACGCGCAGCACCAGGAAGGCAAGAATGGTGGCGCCGACAAAGATCGAGGCGATGCGGCGATCGTCGGAAAACAGGATGGCCAGCACCGCCAGGAACAGCGCGATGCCGAGCGCCGCCGCCACGTAGAGCGGGCGAGGAAAACCGCGGCCCTCAAAACCCATTTCGCGAAACAGCGCCGTCGCTGGAACGTCGCGCGCACGGCCGAGCGGCAGCAAGGCGAAAGCCAGCGTCACCAGCAGCCCGAACAGCGCCGCCATGCCGAGCGCGCCGGGATAGAACCCGCCTTCCGCCGGCAC
>NZ_RZTA01000170.1:0-9623 GCF_004023115.1 Mesorhizobium sp. M6A.T.Cr.TU.017.01.1.1 | reverse complement strand
TGGCATGGCCGCCGGCGGCCGCCGGAAGGCGGGCCGCCGGACCTGGTCCATTGCCGTTACTTAGCCGACACCTTGTTGATCACCGAATTGTCGATCTGGTCCGTCGCCACGAGCTTGTTGTCGGCAGCGCCGTTCTCCAGGTTGAGGTCCATCACCGTATCGAAGATGCCGTGGAGCGTGCCTTTTTCTCCCGGTTTGCCCATGTAGGCGAGAGATTCGGCGAGCGTCGTGTAGGATAGGCTGGAGTCGACGATCTCGGTCACCTCAGCCGGCGTCAGGCCGAAATGCTTGGAGGCCATATCGGCGAATTTTCCCGGCTCGGCCTTCAGGAAATCGACGGCCTCGTAGATGCAGCCGAGAAACTTCGCGTATTTGTCCGGGTTCGCCTTGAAGTCATCGTTGCGGACGATGATCGCATCGATGATGATGCCGCGATGATCCTTGGACGAGACCAGCATGCGAGCACCCGGACGGGTCGAGGCCTTCAGCGCCTGCGACATGAACGGTTCATAGGTCGCGATCGCGGCAATCGAGTCATCGACGAAAACCGCGCCCGTGTTGGCCGTTGCGATGTCCTTGATCTGGAGGTCCTTCAGTGACAGTCCCGCCTGCTTCAGCTCCATCTGGAGCAACAGGCGTGAGGGAATGTTCGGTTCGGCAGCGACGACCTTGCCCTTGAGATCCGCCACCGTCTTGATCTGGTCGTCGATGATGATGCCGTCGCCGCCGACGGATTCATCGATCGTGCCGATGATGATGCCCGGTGTGGAGGCGTCGCGCGGGCGCCCCTGATATTCGCCGACGGAGCGCATCTGCATCTCGATGTCGCCGCGCGCCATCGCTGCCATGACGTTGGTGAGGTCATCCTCGAACTTGATGCTGACGTCTAGGTCTTTGCCGGCGAAGCAGCCCAGGTCGCTTGCGATGTGGACAGGTGCAAATCCCAGCCACGTCGGAGCAAGGATGCGTATCTGGTCGGCGCTGAAGGCGAACTGCGAACTGGCGAGCACCAGTGCTGCGGACAACGCGATGCGGAGTGACGATTTCATGATTGTTCCCCATTTTTGTTCCGCGCAGGCTCGCGATTTCAAGCATTGATGTAAATGAGTTTATTTAGAATTTTACATCGAATAATGTCGATGTATCGCCGTTCGAGGGACAAGCCATGCGTCGTTTGGACAACATCGACATCCGCCTGCTGCGCGTCTTCGTGGCGCTGGCCGATTCAGGCGGCTTCGCCGACGCGCAGATCACCCTCAACCTGTCGCAGCCGACGCTCAGCACGCATCTTGCGGAGTTGGAGAAACGCATCGGCGCCCAGCTCTGCCATCGCGGACGCAAAAAGTTCCGCCTGACCGAGGTCGGACAGGCGACCTACGACGCGGCGCAGAAACTGTTTCGCGATCTCGACGATTTCGGACACCGCATCAGCGCAGCTAGCGGCAGCCTGTCCGGCCGGTTGCGGATCGGCACGTCCGATGGCGTGTTCACAAGCAGTGAATTGGGCATCCAGCATGCCCTCAGACGCTTCATGGGTCCTGATTCCGATGTTTTCATCGACCTCTCGCTTGGCACGCCATCCGAGCTTGAGCAGCAAGTCGCTGATGGCGGCCGCGACATCGTCATCGGGCCGCTGTCGCAGAAAGCGCCCGGTGTCGTATACCGGGATTATTGCGGCGAGCCGCATTTTCTCTATTGCGGCCGACGGCACCCGCTTTTTGCGATGCCCGATTCAAGGATCGACCAAAGCGCCATCCACGCTGCGCGGTTTTCTGTACGCAGCTATCGGTATTTCGACGATCTCTATCTCGTCGGGCATCCTAAGGCCAGCGCGTCGGTAATCCACATGGAAGCACAATTAATGCTGATCCTATCGGAAAACTTCATCGGCTTCCTGCCGGCTCATTTCGCATCTTCATGGGTCCATGCCGGCGAGTTGCGGGCGATCAAGCCGGGATCTTATACTTTCAGTTCGCGGCATCTGGTCGCTTACCGCAGGGCAGACGAAACACGAAACCTGGTCCAGGCGTTCCTTCGAGAACTGACCAGAGGATCTGAGACGGTTCCTTCGAAAGAGGGTGGCGCAAAATAGTAAGAATTTCGGTCTGCCCGAGCAATCCAGCAGTCTGTTCGGCCAGATCAATCAGCCCGTCATCGAACCCTCCAGCCGGGGCAGGCTGCTATCTACTGGAAGAGGTGCTCGGCATCGCCGAGATGCGCGTGGGCGGCAAAACAACCCCGTCTGGATTCGGCGGGCGTCATTGCCAATGTCGGCAGCGACGCGTTCGTCGCCTTGCAAGTGAGCACGGAGGCGTTGCCACGAGCCGTGGACGATCTGAGGAGCGAACCGATGCATCCCGTCTGGGATGCATCGGAAGGACTGACTCAGTTGTGGCGGATTTCCGTTCCCAGCACCTTCAGGCACTCGCGGATGAACGCGGCAAGTGCGGTCCAGCCCTTTGCCGAGACCATCGTTCCGTCGACATAGGCCTCAGTCGGGGACAGGTCGATATAGGTTCCACCGGCGAGGGTCACTTCCGGCTCGCAGGCAGCCAGCGCACCTACTTTCTTGCCACGCACGACGCCGTCGACCGCGATCAGGATCTGTACGCCATGGCAGATCGTGAAGATCGGCTTCTTGTTTTCGTGGAAATGGCGGACGATCGCCTGCACGCGCTTATCCGTGCGGATGTACTCGGGGCCACGACCACCCGCGCAATACACGGCGTGATACTGGTCGAGCTGTTTCTCCGCCTCCGAAAAGGTCTTGTTCATCAAAGCATAGTGGCCGGGCTTCTCGGTGTAGGTTTGGTCACCTTCGAAATCGTGAAGCGACGTCTTGATCAGGTCTCCAGCGTTCTTGTCAGGACAGACAACGTGGACGATGTGGCCGACGGCCTCCATCGCCTGCTGATAGACGAAGATCTCGTATTCTTCGGTAAACTCACCGGTCAACATTAGTATTTTCTTGCCTGGCATGGTCGGTTTCCTCGTTTTGTGGATGGAAGTCAGGCGGGCATTGCACTCGCCCGGCGGCGCGGGTCTCAGAAAGGGGGACGCGGGACGTGGCATTCCCGGGCGTTTGCTTGCGGGGTCAACGGTGCCTCCAGCTTGACGGCGCCGCTCCCGATGTGGACGGTGACTGACATCGTGACAGTCTCAATCGAACGCCAGCAACAAACGATCACGAGAATGCTCGATATGGCGGCGCATCGCCTGTTCCGCCGCAACAGGATCGGAGGCAGCGAAGGCGGCCAGGATAGCCTCATGCTCGTCGAGCGCTTCCTCGGTAACGCGCGAATGGAACATCAGGCGAAAGATGTGGAAGTGCGTATGCTGGAACGCGAGCGTCTGGCGCACGAGTTCATTGTTTGCAAATTCCATGATCCTGTCGTGGAAAATGGCGTCCTGCCGCGCAAAGTTGGAGTAACGCAGGCGCTCATCCTTGCCTTCGCGGCGCGCCATGCCCCCTGCGGACTCCTGAAGCACCGCAAGTTTCGTCTCATCCATCAATGCGGCTGCTTTGGCCGCCCCATGCGGCTCGAGCAGCAGGCGAAGCTCATAGAGTTCGTCAAATCGGCGCTTGGTTATCTGCGGCGCGGCGCGGTAGCCGATCAAATGTGTCTTCAGCACAAGGCCTTCGCCTTCGAGGCGGCCAAGCGCTTCACGGATTGGCGTGTGGGATACTTCGAGTTCCTTGACCAGACTGTCGACGGTGATCCGCGAGCCAGGCGCGATCTTCAGCGACATGAGTTGCGCGAAGATCGCTTCATACACGTCCTCCACCAGGCTGTTGGATCGCTGGATGCGTCCGCTAGCCGGGTCGACTTCTCGGGCATTGCTTAAGTTCGTGACCTGCATCTTTGCCTCTTGACAGGATCACTGGCTAACACGATGCTCCGCTCAATGCAATCCTATATCATATACGATTTAATAGATGAAACTTTTGGATCGAACTCGACGAGCTTTCGCTTTCCACTCCCAACATCATCGAGGGACGCAGAACATGAGCCTTTTCGCTGCCGTAAGGCTCCCGCGTGAGATCCTCTTCGGGAAGGGCCAGCGCCATGTCATTCCAACCGTTGCGGCCAGGCTGGGCCGTCGCGCGCTTGTCTGCACGGACGAGCGCTTTGCCGCGACTGTCGCCTTCGCAGAGATCGTGGCGGCGCTCGAAGGCGCATCGATAGACGTGCTCGTGCATGACTGCGTGCTGCCCGACGTCCCCCGGGACACCGTTGCCGTCTGCGTCGAGGAGGCGCGAAAGTTCGCGCCAGATATGGTGATCGGCATTGGAGGCGGCAGTTGTCTCGACATGGCCAAATGCGCCGCATTGCTCATCAGTCACGGCGGCCTGCTCCAGGACTACTACGGCGAGTTCAAGGTGCCTGGCCCGACGCTGCCGGTGATCGCGGTGCCAACGACAGCCGGCACCGGCTCGGAAGTGACCCCTGTCGCCGTGATCTCCGATCCGGATCGCACCTTGAAGGTCGGCATCTCCAGCCCGCATCTGATCGCGGCAGCCGCCATCTGCGACCCGGAACTGACGATGACATGTCCCCCGGGACTGACGGCGATCGCGGGCGCAGACGCGCTGACACATGCGATCGAGGCTTTTACCGCCGTCAGGCGCGGCACTGACCCCAGCCTGCCGCAACAGCATGTCTTCATCGGAAAGAGCGCGCTGACCGACCATTTTGCGCTGCTCGCGATCAAGCTGCTTGGCCGCAGTCTCGAGAAGGCATACAGCGACCCCGCCGACGAGGACGCTCGGGCCGATGTGATGATGGGCGCGCTTGCTGCCGGCTGTGCGTTCGGTACGGCCGGAACGGCGGCGGCGCATGCGGTGCAATATCCGGTCGGCGCCCTCACCCACACCGCTCACGGGCTGGGTGTCGCCACCATGTTGCCGTATGTCATGAAGTACAACAGGGCCGCCGCGGCCGCCGAGATGGCCGAGATCGGCCTCGCCCTTGGTCTCGACGGGAGGGACCGGAGTGCCGGTGAGATGGCCGACGCGACGATCGACGAGATCGGCCGGCTGTTTGGAGCGATCGGGATCACGCCTTCGCTGGCCAAGCTCGGGCTTCCCGCCGACAAGGTCGATTGGACGGCCGAACAGGCGCTCGGCATTGACCGTCTCATCAAGAACAATCCGCGTCCATTCGATCTGGCAGCCATGCGGGGCCTGATCCAGGCTGCCTATGATGGCAACCTCGCCACCTACGTCATGTGAGCAATCGAGGAGCAGGCCATGAACATATCTCATCCGGTGCTGGAGGACGGTCAGGACACTGACGACTTCCATAGATTCTCCCACGGCTTGTATATCGGCGGCCAATGGAGGCAATCCGCCGACGGCAGGGAAATCCAGGTCGTGGACCCTTCCACGGAAGCGGTGATCGCCGCCGTTCCCGATGCGACGATCGAAGATGCCGCGGCCGCCGTGGAGGCTGCGGCCAAGGCCGCCGATGGCTGGCGCGCAACGGCACCCCGCAAGCGTTCCGAAATCCTCAGGCGTTGCTTCGAGCTGATGACGCAACGTTCCGAGACGCTGGCAACCCTGATCTCGCTGGAAAACGGCAAGGCACTCCGGGACGCGCGTGGCGAGATCGCCTATGCTGCGGAATTCTTTCGCTGGAATGCCGAGGAAGCCGTTCGCATCACCGGTGAATTCGGGATAGCGCCTTCCGGCACGAACCGGATCGTGGTCGACTACGAGCCCATCGGCATCTGCGTCCTTGTCACGCCCTGGAACTTCCCTGCCGCCATGGCGACGCGCAAGATCGCGCCCGCCTTGGCTGCCGGGTGCACGGTAATTTTGAAGCCAGCCAGCGAAACCCCGCTCACGGCCTACGCGCTTGCCGCGCTCTACCAGGAAGCAGGCGTTCCGCCAGGGGTGGTGAACGTTCTGACAACCTCCAATCCCGGCCCTGTGACGGCTGCGATGCTGGCCGATCCGCGGGTGCGGAAACTCTCCTTCACCGGCTCGACGGGTGTCGGGCGCGTTCTGCTGGCCGAGGCTGCAAAGCACGTGATTTCGTGTTCGATGGAGCTTGGCGGCAACGCGCCATTCCTTGTGTTCGATGACGCGGACCTCGACGCGGCGGTCGATGGGGCGATGGTGGCGAAGATGCGCAACGCCGGCGAGGCCTGCACGGCTGCGAACCGCATCTATGTCCAATCTGGCGTTTACGACGCCTTTGGCGAAAGCCTCGCCAGGCGGATGTCGTCACTCAAGGTCGGCGCTGGCACGGACGCGGCCACGGAGTGCGGGCCGATGATCACCAGGAAGGCCGTCGACAAGATCGGCCGTCTGGTCAACGATGCTGTCGCCCGTGGCGCGCGGGTGCTGTGCGGGGGCAAGGCAGGCTCGGGAATGGGATACTACTATCCGCCGACCGTGCTCTGCGACGTCCCGGCCGAGGCGGAGATGGCGCATGAGGAAATTTTTGGGCCGGTGGCGCCGATCTCGAGATTCGAGACGGAAGCCGATGTCATCGCGCGCGCCAACGACACCGAATACGGTCTTGCCGCCTACATCTACACGCGCGATCTTGCGCGTGGAATGCGGGTGGCATCCAAGATCGAAGCCGGGATGATCGCTCTCAACCGCGGCTTGATGTCCGATCCGGCAGCACCCTTCGGCGGGGTGAAGCAGAGCGGCCTCGGCCGCGAGGGCGGCCAGCATCACGGCATTGCCGAGTTCATGGAGGCGAAATACCTCGCCATCAGCATCTGAGCGGAGGAAGAGTGCAAAGCGATCCGTTTCGCATCCGCGACCATGTCGCGGATTTTGACAAAATCGTGCAGGACATCGTTCACCGCAGCGAGGTCGTTCGCGCAACCGTTCCAATGGCTGCGGACGTTGCCTATGGACCGGATCAGGCCGAAACCGTGGACCTGTTCTTTCCCACGGGCAAAAGAAGCGGCCTGCCGGTGCACATGTTTATCCATGGCGGCTACTGGAGAATGTTCTCCAAGCGCGACTACTCATACGTCGCGACGACGATTACTCAGGCGGGTGCGATTGCCGTCATCGTCGACTATGCTCTGATGCCCAACGTCAGAATGGCTACGATCGTCGACCAGGTGCGCCGCGCCAAGCAGTGGGTTCTCGCCCATATCGCCGACCATGGCGGAAACCCGGCAGAACTGACTGTCAGCGGTCATTCGGCCGGAGCACATCTTTCAACGTTTCTGTTCAACAGCGAGAATACCCCCTCGAATGTGCGAGCAGCTCTTCTGCTCGGCGGGCTCTACGATTTGAAACCGCTCCAGAACTCCTTTCTCGCCAACGAGATTGGAATCACCGATGAGGAAGTCGCCATGTTTACACCTCTTGCCTATCGGCATGATCCTCAAACCAAGGCGACGGTTCTGGTCGGAGCCAATGAGACGCCGCCTTTCCATCAGCAAGCAGATCGATTCAAACAGAACCTGCTGCAGCGGGGTTCGCCGGTAACGTCGCTTGTTCTCACGAACCGCAACCACATGGACAGTGTCAGAGATCTCGGCGTGCCAGGGAGCCAGGCGGGTGGTTGCCTGACGAAACTGATTGCCAACGACAGCCGCTAGACAGCCGCTAGCCCTCCCTGCAGACATGCCGGCCATCACCCATGGCGGCTTAACTGCAATGCCGTCTGCGTCCAACCGGGAATTGCTCCGCCCGTGACACTCGTCAGACCGCCTTGAGATACTCGACCCATTGCGGGGTCTGCATCACCGAGCGCGCGCGCATATATTTCCACGCCCCGTATTTGTAGAAATCGAAGTCGAGCGCCGATACGACGTTCTGCACCATCGCCCAGGTTCCCCACTTCACATCGGCGAGCACCTTGTGCACGACCAGCCGGGCCTTCAACCGAGGGTCAAACCTGCCGAAATATTCCTCGATGACTTCGGCCTCGACCGCATCGGAGAAGAACATTTCCCCGCACCAGATGCCGAGTTCGTAACAGCGGTCGTTGTTTGCGGCATACTCATAGTCGATCAGCATCATCGACCGGTCGGGCGCGATCATGAAGTTTCCGGGCATCGGATCGTTGAAGCATGGAACCAGGTCGATCCCCGAAGCCTCGAGCGCCGCCCGCGCCAGAAGGTACTGGCGATGCAGCCAGGCAAAATCCGCCGGCAGCGCGCCTCCGAGCTCGCGGACCTGATCGACATGCTCGTCGATCATGTCGAAGACCGTCTTGGTCAGCGACAGCAGGCCCGAATCGTTGAAGCGCCGGTAGAGACCCAGCACCGAGCGGCGTACATCCGGGTCGAGGAAATCGCGGTTGGTACAGGAGCGCCGCCCCTCCATGAAATCGGCAATCTCGACGCCGCGTTCGTCCAGATAGCCGTAGACCGCGGGTCCGATACCGAGCGAGTGGGCGCGCCGGCTCGCCTCCGCCGCCGCTTTTCGGTCGATGAACATCTCGGTGCCCCGGCCCGGAACCTTCACGAAATAGCTCTCTGACTGTCCCGCGATGCGAACGCGCCAGTTGGAATTGCTGATGCCGCCATGCACCGGCCGGTAGCGGAGATCGCGGCCGGTCCATGGTTCGACGGCACAGATGACGGCCTCGATCTCCCGCTCGGCTTCGCTCACCGCCTCGCCCGGCCGCTTCTCAATCATGTAGGGCCTCCTTGCAGCCGCTCAAAGCCGTCTCAACTTCAGTTCGAAGTCCGGATGGCGAAGAGCCATCCGGCAGCGCAGCAGGCGCCACTGCGCGTATTTCAGAAACTCGATGTCGCCGCGCGGCGATGTCGAGTTCAACAACAGACCCCATAGCCCCCACATCAGATCGTCCGCCGCCGCATATGCACGGCAACGGTTGAGGGAAGCCTGACGGAACGACCCCTCGAACATCTCAAGCGCCGGCCGCATCTCTTCTTCGAACGGAAAGGCCTCGTTAAGTAGAATGCCGACCTCGTAGAGGGGATCGACATTGCGGGCGTCGTCGAAATCGACGAGCTGAACCGCCCCGTCCTGGCTTACCATGATGTTGGAGGCGAGGCCGTCGGCGTGGCTCGGCCGGACATCGTAACCCGCAGCGGTGATTGCGCGCTCGATCTCGCCGACGCCGTCGAGCATCCACCAAAGATCGTCCGGGCGCTCGACGCCGGCGGCTTTCCGGGCGTCGTCCAGCACCCGGATCCTATCGAATACCGTCCACGACAAAGCGAATGGCCGCGATCCGTGGATCGCCTTTTTGAGCCCGATGACCTGCTCCATCACGTCCGCCCGTCGCAGATCGTCCATGCGCGCCGTTTTCCAACCGGGCGGCAAGAGATCGAAGACGATCGCGTCGGCGTCTCGCGCAAGATGCCGCGGACTTGGCGTGCAGCCCAGTCCGGCCGCGGTGGAGGCGGCTTCAAACACGGCCTCCAGATCGACGAACGCCTTCTGGTCGGAGTTCACGATCTTCAGGAAATAGGCCGGAGACGACTGGTCGACCGCCACCAGCCATGCTTCGCTGTCGACGCCGCGATGCGAGGGCGATGCGATACCCGGAGAGGCGGGCGCAAAACCGATCTGTTTTCCCGTCCAGTCCGCAATAGCGGTGAGCGCCGCCTCGGCACGAACTTCCGCGGGGGTGGAGGCTTCGCCGATCGTCTTCATCGCCTAGTCCTTCAGT
>NZ_RZTA01000016.1:0-83199 GCF_004023115.1 Mesorhizobium sp. M6A.T.Cr.TU.017.01.1.1 | reverse complement strand
GGCGATACTGCCGCGACATGCGGATATGCAGGAGCGTCCATTTCTTGGCCCGGTTCTCCTTCATCAGGCCGGCGAGCCGGAATGGATCCTGGTATTTCTTGTGGAACTGCTTGAGATAGGCGGCCGGCAGAACAAGCGATAGCGGCGAAGCAGCAGCGAGCTTGGGCAGGAAGTCGGGATTGGGCGCATTCCAACTATAGCGGACCGTCAACGGATCGACGATCTCGAAGCGTGGCGGCCTGCCGTCCGCCAGCAGGGTCGGGGCAAGCCCGCCCTGCGAAAGCTCATCATTCAGCCAGACATCTTCCCAGCAATAGCGAAAATCCTCCGGCGTCAGCAGGCTACCGTCAGACCATTTATGCCCTTCCCGAATCTTGAAAGTGAAGACGCGATCATCCGCTACGTCGAAACTTTCGAGAATGTCGGGTTGCAAGTTAAGCTTTTCGTCATAGCCGACCAGGCGAGCATATCCGTAGATCGTCATCATCCGGATATCTTTCTGGCTGCCGATGATCGTGCGCAGCGTGCCGCCATACTGGCCGGGCTGCCGGCCCATCGCGGCGAGGTTCAACGCGCGCGGGCTCTTGGGCAAGCGTTCGGCGAGTGCCGGCAGCGCCCTGGCCTTCAGCCGCGGCTGAAGAAATTCCGGCTCCAGATCGCCGGCGTGCGACGTGCCCGGCAGAAATGCCGAAGCCATGAGTCCAAGGACGGTGCGCCGGCTGATCAATGGCGTAACTCGCTGACATCGGCCGTACGCCGGGCCAGCACGAGGTGGCCGCCGCCAAGGTCGAGCGGCGACAGCATGCCCTCGTCGCCTTCGTCGCGGAATTGCGGTCCCCATGCGCTGGTGTCGGAAGCGCCGCCGAGCTTCAGCGTCTTGAAATCCATCGGCCTGTCGAGATCGGGGAAAGGTACTGCGGCGACCAGTGAGCGCGTGTAGGGGTGGACCGGTTTCCTAAGCAGAATTTCGCGCGGTGCGAGCTCGACGATACGCCCGCCGCACATCACCGCGATGCGGTCTGCCATGTAGTCCACCACCGCCAGGTTGTGGGATATGAACAGGTAGGTCAGGCCCAGTTCCTTCTGCAGGTCCTTCAGAAGGTTCAGGATCTGCGCCTGGACAGAGACATCGAGTGCCGAAACCGGCTCGTCGCAGATCAGGAGTTCAGGCCCCAGCGCCAACGCGCGCGCGATGCCGATACGCTGACGCTGCCCGCCGGAGAAACTGTGCGGATAACGCTTGATGAAGCGCGGATCGAGCCCGATTGCCTGCATCAGGCTCTTGACCGTGGCGAGTCGGGACGCGGCATTGCCACGTTGATGGATTTCCAGCGGCTCGCTCAAGATGTTCTCCACCGTCATACGAGGTGAAAGCGACGAAACCGGATCCTGGAAGACCATCTGGATTTTCGCGCGCAGCATGCGCAGGGCGTCTCCCTCGGCTTCCAAGACGTCGATCGGACCATCGCGGCCGTTGAAGTTCACAGAGCCGCCGCTAGGGGTGACAGCCCGCATGAGGATCTTGCTGACGGTGGTTTTGCCGCAGCCACTTTCGCCGACAAGACCCAGGCACTCACCCCGCCTGATATCGAAGCTCACGCCGTCCACGGCGCGAACAGAGGCTTGATGATCTCCGCCGAACCATCCGGACTTGCGGATGGTGAAGGTCTTTGTCAGATCCCTGACCGACAGCAGGATGTCGTCCGGCCCCTTCGATGCCGGCGCCGTCTGCTTGCCGAGCAGGTTCCCGACATTCACCGGCACCTCGCGGAGCGCCTTTAGCCTTTCGCCAGGCTTCAGGTCGAAATGCGGAACGGCTGCCATCAGGCCCTTCAGGTAAGGGTGGCCTGGCCGGCGGAATATCGCCTCCACAGGTCCCGCTTCCATGATCTCGCCATGGTACATGACCACCACCTCGTCGGCGACATTGGCGACCACGCCAAGGTCGTGCGTGATCAGCAGCATCGCCATGTTCAGCTTCGTCTGAAGCTCGCGCAGCAATTGCAGGATTTGCGCCTGGATGGTGACGTCCAACGCCGTCGTCGGCTCGTCGGCGATCAACAGGGCGGGCCGGCAGATAAGCGCCATGGCGATCATGGCGCGTTGACGCAATCCTCCCGAAAGTTCAAAGGGATACATGTCATAGGCGCGCTTGGGGTTGGGAAAGCCGACAAGGCCGAGCATTTTCTCGGTCCGCGCCTTGCGCTCCACCCGAGCCATGGGCGTATGAATCTGCAGGGATTCGCTGACCTGATTGCCGATCGTGTGCAGCGGCGACAGTGATGTCATCGGCTCCTGAAAGATCTTGCCGATGCGGCTGCCTCTCAACGCCCGGATTTCGGGTCCGTCACGCGGCATCTGCAGGATATCCTGCGTCGTGCCGGGCTTTTCAGGATCGGAAAACAGGATACGGCCGCGAACATGGGCTGTGTTCGGCAAAATGCCCATCACTGCCTGGCTGAGAACCGATTTTCCGGAACCGGACTCGCCCACAAGCGCGGTAACCTTGCCGGGCAGGACGCGAAGATTTGCACGCCTGACGGCATGCAAGGGTCCCCCGATAATGGCAAAAGAGATGCCAACATCCTCGATCCGCAGCAGATCAACACCCGAATTCATTCTCACACCAGCCCCACTCTGGCGGCCTGCCAGGCGGCAGGCCCAAAAAGCGAGACTAGCGTATTGCCAGCCTAGAGCAACTTGGATTCGAAACGGTCGCCAGTTCCCTGGCGGAACCGGCGACCGGACTGCATACCAAGGCGTTCGGATCAGATCGTGGCGGTTACTGGAGCTTCCTCGGGTCGGCCGCCGACAGCCGCGCGGCATCGCGATGAAGCAGCATGACCTGCTCGGCGTCCGATATTCGGTCGTAAATTGGCTCCAGCGCACCGTCTTCATCGAGCGCGAGAGCACCCGACAAATCGGGTGAAAGCACCGTCAGCTTCTGCTTGATGCCCGCCAGTTCCTCCTTGCCGAGCGTCAGCCAGCTGTTGGCGCCGCAATAGCTGGCGAAGTCTTTGCTGGCGAGAACGCTGTGCGGATGTTTCTTGGTCAGGGTCTGGAGGCGCTGGACCTCGTTTACAGCCGAGCCGAAGACAGAGAATGTGAGCCGGTCTGTAAGCCCGACGTTGCCGAACATCACATTGCCGACATGCAGGCCGATACCAAACTTTATGTCGCCTAACCCCTGCTCCTTTCTGCGCAGATTGAGATCCATTATGCGCGCGCTGGCCTTGTGCGCTGCCGCAAGAGCAGCCTGGCAAGCGATCTCGGACTGCGAGCGATGCCTTTCGCAAGGGTAGACGGCAATGAAGCCATCACCTATGAAACTCATGATCTGCCCGCCGCTGCGATTGAAAGGTGCGGCAACGGCGTCGAAAAACTGGTTCAGCGTATCGATATAGATTTCGCGGCCGGAGGTTTCGGCAAGCCTTGACGACCCGCGCATATCGGCCATGACCAGTGCGGCCCGGATGGTATCGCCCTCGCCGCGCTTGATCTGGCCGTCCAGCACGCGCCTGCCGGCGTCGCCGCCGAGATAAGTGGTCATCATGTTGTCGGCGAGCTTGGTGAGCACCGCCATCTTGGTTGCGATGGCGAGATGGTTCTGGATGCGCAGCAGCGCCGAAATCATGCTGTCGCTGAAGCCTGCAGCACTGTCGGTGGACCAAGACCCCAGCATGCCCTGACTGGTATTGCCGCTGAAGGGATGCACGAAAGCCATGTAATCGGTGACGCCCATAAGCCTGAGGTCATCGAAAACAGGAAATTCCGACGACACTGACGGGTCGAGCCGGCGCCGCAGATGGTCGAGCTTGTTGCTGAGCAGATGATAGTATGGGCTGGTCAGGAATCTGTCAGAATGAACGCCGTCCTCCTTGCGGAAGCCTTCCACTTCCAGGCCCTGGCCGCGGAGCCAGGTGAAGCCAAGCGCGTCATAAAGCGGATGAAGCATCGAAAAGCTCAAATGCACCCGCTTCAAAGGCAGGCCGGCAGCAGCCAGCCGTTCACAAAAGCCCTTTACCAATGTTTCCAGGTCGTCGCCCGCCAGCGCCGATTGGGTCAGCCAATCGGCAACCTTATCCATGAGAATGGCAGAAATTTCTGCTTGCGCTGTGCTCATGCTATCTCCGAACTCTTGGGCCTCATGTGGCGAGGCTGCCGGCGGGATGCAATCACGATCCTGACAGCGGGCAAAAAATTCGCCGGCTCGGACGCCATCAGGCCTTCACCACCGTCTCTCGGGCTAGCCCGAGGCGGCCAAAAACATTGCGTGTGTCGATGATCAGAGGAGCGTGATCAGCGATCGCCTGATAGTCGATCGCGTCGTGGTCGGTTGCAACGACGACAGCGTCGAAATCCTTCAAGGCCACCTCGGTCAAGTCGACCGAGCGACGCCCCTTGATCGCCATATGCTCCCGTGTGGTCGGGATTTCGGTAACATGCGGATCGTGGAATTCCGCCTTGCCGCCCCATTCCTCGATGAGTTCAATGAGCCGCAATGAGGGGCTTTCGCGGATGTCGGGCACATTCTTCTTATAGGCGAGCCCGATGATGAGAATGCGCGAGCGGCTGAGCGCCTTGCCGTGGCGCCGGTCCAGCGCCTTCGCCAGTTCATCGACCACATGACGCGGCATAGCCGTGTTGATCTCTGCGGCCAGCTCGATGAAACGGGTCGGCAGTTCGTATTCGCGCGCCTTCCACGTCAGGTAGAAGGGATCGATCGGAACGCAGTGCCCGCCAAGTCCAGGGCCAGGATAAAAAGGCATGTAGCCGAAGGGCTTGGTCTTTGCCGCCTCGATCACCTCCCAGATGTCGATGCCCATCGCACCGAGCACGACCTTCAACTCGTTGACGAGGGCTATGTTGACCGAGCGGAAGATGTTTTCCGTCAGCTTGACCGCCTCGGCGGTCGCCGTGGTGGAAACCGGAACGACGGTCTTGACCACGCCCTGGTAGAAAGCCTGCACTAGCGTCGCCGCTTCAATGCCGTCACCTGCCACGACCTTGGGGATCGTCGCGACTTCAAAGCTGCGGTTGCCGGGATCCTCGCGCTCGGGCGAGAAGCCGAGGAAGAAGTCTATCCTCGACTGCAAGCCGGTCTTTTCCAGTATGGGCTTGATCACGTCGTCGGTGGTGCCAGGATAGGTGGTCGATTCCAGCACGATCAGCTGGCCGAGACGTAAATGCTTCGCGATGGTGCCTGCCGTGTTTCTGACAAAGGAGAGGTCCGGCTCTCGGTGTTTCGTCAGCGGTGTCGGAACGCAGATGATGATGACATCGCAGACGGCCAGTTCGGCAAAATCCGCAGTGGCGCGGAACCGTCCGATCGCCACCTCGCTGGCAAGGGCTGTGGACGTCACCGCCTCAATGTAGGACTGGCCGTTGTTCAGGCTCTCGACCTTCTGGGCTTCGACGTCGAAGCCGGAAACCGGGAAGCCGGCGCGTGCGATCGCAACCGCCAGCGGCAACCCGACATAGCCCAGTCCGATCACGCCGACTTGCGCGGCACGCGTCGAAATCCGGTTCAGAAGACGGTCATATGTCGATCGTGAGGCGTCCAAAAATCTGCTTCCCGTCAATTCGGACAGGCTGTCCGCGCCCATGGCGAGGCGCACCATGGTCCCAAGAACCATTGCCGAGGCATATTGCGGAAAATCGGTTTCCGCAAGCCGTCATCAGACCGGCACCTTCGCCTTCAGGCTTGCGGCAGCAATCGCATAGCCGCCGGCGGCGCCATCGATGAAATGAACGTGATCGCGCTGCAGCGGCGATGCGACGAGGCATGTCATCAAGGCCGATTTCTGGCGGTGCAGGCCATAGTTGCAGATGCCCGCCTCTTCCGCCTGTTTCAGCCGGTTCTCGATCCGTTGCAACACATCCGCGTCAACGTCGATGGTCATCTTCAAGCCGTCGTCGAACTTCCGGAAATCCGAATTGCTGGCCACGTCGCGTTTGTAGATCTTCGGATCGAAACTGCCGATCGTCCAGCCATATCTATCCGTAACAGCCGTAAGCGTCATCAGGAACACTACCCACAGCTTCGATAGCCACCGCCATCCTGCGGGTGCCATGGCCCGCGCCTCGATATCGAGGCCGGCGGGCAGAAAACTGTAGCTCGGCCCGTTCACCGGCACCGGGTGGCCATCGCGTTCCTGCCTGCCGGCAAGGGCGATGATGTCGGAAGCCAGAAACTGAAAACCGCGCAGGTCGCGCAACGCCCCCGGTACGGCTATGATCGAGACGATTTCGCCATGCCGGGCTTCGATCGGGTTCCAGCGGCAGGAGAGGCCGGTCAGATCCGGCCGCGCGCCGGCCGGCGCAGGATCGATGCGGTAGCGCCCGGCTTTCATCTCGGCTTCCGCCCAACTGCCGCCACCTCCGGCGAACATGGCATAGAAGACCGCTTCGGAGGCCTGGAACCTCGCCACGCGAACGTCGAGGCCTTGCGCTCTTATATCCTTTATCGGCACGATTGCGGCACGCAAGGTCAGATCCAGTTCGTCCGCCACCCATCTCTGGACAGCCGCCAGCGCGTTGCGGATGATCTCCAGCGCCGAGCCAGGAAACGCCACGAGCGCGCCGTCGCCGCCGAAGACAAAGGGAAGATCTTGCCTACCCAGCGCATTGAGCAGCGCCGAAATGACGCTGGCACCGGCCATATTGACGGTTTTATAGCGCCCCGCCTCGATCGCCTTGGTCGAGCCGACGATGTCTGCGGTGGCCAGCGCCCAGCCATCGGGGAGAGGCCGATAGTTATCGATATCGGCAACGCTTTCGAACCTTGCGAAGACCGGCAAAGAAGCGACAAACGGGTCGGACGCGGCAGCTGTTTCCATGAGCATCAGATAGCACATTCCAGTGCTTGAAGGGTGAAGTCGATCATGGTTCGAAATTGACTTGCGCAGGCTTTCCGATGATAGGGTCCGGCGATGCGAATTGCTTTCTACGCGCCGCTGAAGTCACCCAATCATCCCGTTGCCTCCGGCGACCGCCAGATGGCACGGATGCTGGTCAAGGCGCTGGAGTATGTAGGGCATAGCGTCGAACTGGCATCCGAATTGCGCTTGTATCTACGCGAACCGGAGTCGAAGAGTTTCGATGCGCTCAAGACCGAGGCCCGAGAGGAGGCTGCGCGGCTGACCAAGCTTTGGGATCGTGACGGCAAGCCCGATCTCTGGTTCTCCTATCATCCCTATTACAAGGCGCCCGACCTGATCGGGCCCGAGCTGGCGTCGGCCTTTGCTGTCCCCTACGTGACAGCGGAAGCCTCCTATTCGAGGCGGCGCAACGCCGGCTTGTGGGCCGATACGCAAGCGTTGGTGGCGCGAGCCGTCGAACAGGCAGCGCTGAACATCTGCTTCACGCAAAGGGATCGTCAGGGACTGACAGATGCGATTCCCGACGCCGCTCTCGGTATGCTTTCGCCCTTCATCGACACATCGGTATTCCGGGAACTGCCGGCACGGGGTTGTCCGACGCGCCTCGTTACCGTCGCCATGATGCGCCCGGGCGACAAAGTCGAAAGCTATCGCATGCTGGCGCAGGCGCTCGGTCCGATCGGCCACGTGCCCTGGACCATGTCGGTCGTCGGGGATGGGCCTGCCCGTGACGAGGTCAAAGCGCAATTCGCCGGCTTGCCCGCCGACCGTATCGAATGGCTTGGCGCGATTGAGCCAGCCGCCGTGCCGGATGTCCTCTACCGTGGGGGAATTTACGTCTGGCCGGGTTATGGCGAGGCCTATGGCGTTGCCTATCTTGAAGCGCAGGCCGCCGGCCTTCCGGTGGTGGCTCAAGACATCGCCGGCGTGCCGGAGGTCGTGCGGGATGGCCAGACCGGGTTTCTCACCCCGCCGGGCGATGTGGCGGCGTTCGCTTCTGCCATTGAAAGGCTTCTGGCCGGCAACGACGAAAGAACCATCATGGCCGCGGAAGCCAGGCGTTTCATCCTCGAAGAACGTTCCCTCGGTGTTGCAGCGGCGCGTCTGGCCAACCTTCTTGCGAAGATCCCGGTTTCATGACATCCGATCAGATCTGGCAGCCCTTGGTGGAAGAACTGGCGTGCCTGCAACGGGCGGACCGTAAGGCAGAGTTCTGGCTGCGCGACGACGACGCCGTGGATCCGACGCCTGCGCTTGATCGGCTGCTCGACCTTACCGGTAAATTCGCGGTTCCGGTCACTCTGGCCGTCATTCCGGCCCTGACTGATGAGAAGCTTGTCGTCCGGCTTGGCGAGGCGCCGCATGCCACGGTCGCCATCCATGGCTGGGCGCACCGAAATCATGCGCCCGAGCACCAGAAAAAGCAGGAACTCGGCGCGCATCGGCCACGCGAGGCGGTGCTCGATGATCTGGCTCGCGGGCTGACGCACGTAACCGAACTGCACCGCGCACGTGCCGTTCCGATGCTGGTGCCACCTTGGAACAGGATCGACGCCGGCTTGGTATCCGACCTTGGATCGATAGGATTTTCGGCATTGTCGGTCTATGGGCCGCCGAGGCCGGCTTCACTTGCAGTCATCAACAGCAATGTCGACATCATGGATTGGCATGGCACGCGCGGCTGCCGCGATCATGGCCTATTGGTCCAGGCTATCATCGCGCAATTGCAGCATGCAATCGACGGCGGCGAACCGGTCGGCCTGCTCACCCACCATCTCGTGCATGATGAATCGGCCTGGCTCTTCCTCGAACGGCTGTTCACAGTCACCGCACAGACTGAAGCCTGCGCATGGCTTCCGATCAGGACATTGATCGGGCGCAGCGCCGCTAGAGCAATTCCAGGAAAAGTGTGAGCGGTTTTCCCGGGAAAAGCGCGTAGCGCTTTCCCTTGGGAATTGCGTCAAAACAAAAAGATAGAGCGGTTCGCCGTTTCTGTGAAACGGTGAACCGCTCTAGAGGAAAATAGCTCAGCGCTTTTTGCGCAATGAGACTGGAAATTTGAGCGTCTGGCCATCCCGCGCGGCAAAAGCGCCGGTAAACCTGTCTTTGGCCAGTTTCTCGATCTCGTCCAGGTCCTCGTCGGTCCGCGTCGGATCGTGGTGAAACAGCGCAAGCCCCCGCGCACCGGCCGCCTCACAGAGCTTGACGCCCTGTTGCCATGTCGAGTGCCCGTAACCGCGGCGGCGTTCCATTTCCTCCTCGGTGTAGGTGCAATCGTAAATGACGAGGTCGGCATCTTCGATCAGGGCGAGCACCGCCTGATCGAGTTTGTCCGGCTCGTGCTCAGTGTCTGTGATCACCGCCACGACGCGGCCGCCCCATTCGACTCGGTAGCCTATGCAGCCGCCCGGATGGATAAGACTGCCGGTTCGGACCACCACCCCTTCGCGCGGCCGAAGCACGTCTCCGGATACGAAATCGCGATAGTCGAGGCTTGCCTTGCAGATCTCCAGTTTCACCGGAAACCACGGCGGCCGCATGAACTCATCGACCATCTGCCGGGTCGTCATGTGTCCTGCAAGATGCCCGGACCAAAGCGTAACCTTGGCGCTCCGGTCATAGATCGGCGCAAAAGACGGCAACCCGATGATGTGATCGTAATGGCAATGGGTGAAAAGCAGGTCGAAATCGGTCACGGCCGACGCCTGAAGCGCCCCGCCGGCAGGCCGTAGGCCAGAGCCCGCGTCGAACAGAAGCGTATGCTTACCGCATCGCATCTCAATGCAGATTGTGTTGCCGCCATAGCGAGAGAATTCTGGCCCTGATACCGAAATGCTGCCGCGCACACCCCAAAACCTGACCAGGAAAACGTCGTCGTCCATGCTACCCCTTCGCCCATCTTAGCCAAACAACTGCTGCTATGCGAGACAGGCTTTCTCCGGGCGACCTTCTCAGCAAGAGGACACTGCCATCACGACGGCGAGGATCGAGCGCACGTCTTGGTTATTTGGCGCTTCGTGCGTCGATCAGATCCGCGGTCGTATGGCTTAGGCGATCGGCAAGAACCCGCAATATCTCGATGGTCATTTCCGGGAACTCCCTCATAAGCCTCAGGAAATGATCCTTACGGATTCTCAAGACTTCCAGCGGACTTGCCGCTCTGACGGTGGCAGTGCGGGAGCTGTTGCACAATATGGCGATCTCGCCAACAATCGAATTTGACTCCAGTTCGGCAACTTTTATCGGTCCGCTGTCGGAATCGACCAGAATATCTGCCCTGCCTGAAAGGATGACATAGGCGGCGTCTCCCTCGTCGCCCTGCCGGAAAAGGATCTGGCCGGCGCTGTAGCTCACACGATCGGATGTGAACGCAAGCAGCTTGAGCTTTGTCGGCTCGATGGCAGCGAACAAGGGAACGCGTTGCAGCATTCCAACTTCATCCTTGAGCAGCATTGTCGCAAACCTTCCCAATTCGCGTTTGCCAGACTAGACCAACGGACGCCCAGATGGAATCAATTCTGTTTCCGGGATGGCGAGACGAACCACGCGAATGGTAGCGAACCCGGATCAGGTGCAAACCTCAATCCCTTGACCTTGCAACAAGTTCCCACCGGCAGAATGATCCCATCGGAATGTCCAAAGCTCTATGACAGCAGTTCCTTGAAGATACCGTTCCCTGCCAAAAGTGTCTCGTGTGTTCCGTCTTCCACCAAACGACCCGAGTCGAAGACGACAACGCGATCGAACATCATCGCCATTGCCGGATTCGTCACGACCCACACAATTGCCGGCGAATGGCCGTCGCGTCTGGCTTCCTCGAGCACGTTTCGCAGCACCTTATCCTGCATGCGCTGGTCGAGCGCCGACAGCGGCCGGTTGAGAATGAGAAAATCGGGACGCTTGATCAGGGCCCGGGCAACATCGAGCTTCTGTCGCTGTCCACCGGTCAGCCGCCTGCCACCGGAGCCGACGTTGAAGTCCAGGCCGACATCCAGAAGTTCGTCATAAAGCCCCAGTTCGTCAAGGATGTCATAGACGATAGACCGTATACGGTCCGGCGCGTCGGGATGGTTGGTGCCCACACGCCCGAACAGGACATTGTCCATGACGGTAGCCGCGGCAATGTATTTGGCAGGATCATATCGTTCGACTGCATTTTGCAGCTCGGGCGGCAGGTTTTCATAGAACTGGTTGCGTGCAGCGACGATCTTGCTCATGAGCTCGTCGCTCAGCAGGCCGAAGCGGTGCCGGGGCTCGATATAGTTAAAGCTCAAGGTGATGATCATGGCGCGGTCGTTCTCCGAAACCGCCTCGTAGGGACGGTTTTTGAGCCGTTGCAGCAAGCTTTCGTAGGCGGGTATCTCCTCGGCGCTCATGAAGGCGAGCTGCTGGAAGAACTGGTGATCGGGCGGCAGGTCGGCGAACAGCTCGATCGCCTGTTCGGCGATCTCCATGCCCATTTCGTAGAACGTGCGGTCGAGGCCGGCTTGCTTCAGCACAGAAGCAAAATAGGGATTGGCCGCCAGAGCCCTGTCGGCCAGTTCGGGGCCGGCGGCAGCGCCGAAGAGCAGGTTTTGGCCGATCGTTGCTTCCTTGTTGTACGCGCCCGGTTCGAAAGGAGCCACCAGTCCGCTCAGCCCTTCGTGTTCCAGCCGGGTTCGCAGCGCCGCACGCAGTTCGACGATCCGCCTGGCAAGCTCCGTGTGACGCGTGAGGTCGGCCGAAGAGCGCAAGCCAAGATCCAGAATGTCGCGCGACAGAACAACCGCGTCGAGCACCCGGCGCACGGCTTCAAAGAGGTCGTGCGGGCCGGTAGCGCCAGCGGAAGCATAGTTGATCCAGTCGCTGTGGATATCAAGCTCCGGATTGCCCGACCGACGCGCCTCGTCGATGTTCCAGCGGCGCTGGTCTGCCGCAGCACCCTCATAAGTCACCGATGTCAGCGGCGCGTGCTTCAACCCGTAGAGCAGGTTATCGCGGAGGCTTGCCTGGAACAGGAAAACATCCGACGAGGCATAGGACATGCGCCGGCCGGTCACTGCTTCGGGGAGTTCAAGCAGGTCGTCGGCGCCCGAAGCGACCCTTCCGCTGTCCGGCCGATTCAGCCGCGCGAAGGCTTCTGCAAGCGCCTCCGCTCCACCTGTTGTGGTGCTAACCAGCGCCACCGTCTCACCCGGCCTGACCTGGAGGGAGATACGATCGAGGAGCATTGCACCGCCATCGTCTGCCATGGACAGATTGATGGCCGACAGGGGGTTGGTCATCGGAGCGGGATCGTCGATCGTCAATGCCCCGATTGTCGGCGCAATGAGACCCTCGGCGGTAAACTGTTCAACGACCTGCTGATATTTGACCTGGACATCCTGCCGCGCCTGATCCCAATCGATCAGTTCCTTCATCGGTCCGGGCAGGTCCTTGTAGGCGCCGATCACGGCCACGAGCTGGCCGACGTCCAACCGGCCCTGGATGACCAGGTACCCGCCGATCATGTAGAACAAAAAGGGCGTGACCTGCGCGAGAAAATTGTTGAGGAACTTCACCATGAATTTCCATTGGTAAAGATCGAAGCGGATCTTAAAGATGAGCCCGAGCCGGGCAGCTATGTCGGCGCGCTCGTAGTTTGATGTATCGTGGACGTGAACCGCGCCGATGCCGTCGACGATTTCGCCAACCCGGCCCGAAAGCGCGCGCGCCGTCAACTGCCGCTCGCGCCCGAGCACGATCAGCCGCCGCCGCATTCGCGGGATAAGCACGATCTGGATCCCCACGATCACAGCCGCTATCATTCCGAGCCAGACGTTCTGAACCATGATGAACAGCATGGCCGTCAGCGCCTGGCCGCCGAGCAGCACCGGCTGCACGAAGGCATCGCCGATGAAGCCGCCCAGCGGCTCCACCTCGTCCTTCACCATGGTCGCCACTTCGGCGGATTTCACCCGCTTGAAGTAAACCGGCGGAAACCGCAGCACACGATCGACCAGATCGAAACGGATACGCCGCAGCATGCGTTCGCCGAGGCGGCCCTTGTAGGTGTTGATGTAGAGTTTGAACAGGCCGTTGATGATGACTAGCAAGAGAAACACAACGCTCAGGGCAAACAGCGTCTCCTTGCGGTCGAGCTGAAAACCGGAGAAGAACTGGACCTCTCCAATGAACGGCAAGTTATAGTGTAGCCTCATGAATGGCTGGGTCGCGCCCGGTTGCTCGAAGCCGCCACCTTGGATCGGGCCGTTGACGATCAGTTTCGGCAGGTCGAAGGACATGAAATACGGGATCATCGAAAGCACGACGATCATCAATATCCAGAGTTGCTGCTTCTTGGTGTGCGTCCAGATATAGCGGGCTAGGCTGGGTTCCATATGCGGCTGTGGACCCTTCAGTTGGAAAGATGCAGGATGTAAAAGCACCTGCTGGCGAATAGCATATCGGCGATTTCTTCGTCGCCAGCGGCAAGCTCGAAGCTGCAGTGCACGGAGATTGTCCTGCGCTCAACGATGGACGGAACCTGCGAGGCGGCGCGATCCAGTTCCGGCGCATGGTCGATAACAACGACGTGGGAATTGGCGATCAGCGAAGACTGCAGCTGGCCGAACGGTTCGCGGCTTCCGTAGGGTTTTGGCGAATAGCCGAGCGGCACGAGGTCCCGGCTGCGCGGCTGGTGCTGCCAGATGGACGCCGCTGCTCCGAACAGATGCAACAGGCTCTCTCCGGCACCGGGCAATGGCGAAGCAGCTTGCAGCATAATCACATCCGCGAATCAACAGCCTTGCGCGAGGCAAGATTGCGTTGTGTCGCCCGAAATCCCAACATACAAGGCGAATATGATGGATGTCACGCAACCACGCAATGCCGGCATGGACTGGCACGAGCAAGCCTTGGACCTCACGCGGGGAATTGCTGCCTATGTCAACTGCCCTCTCGTGGCAGGGCTGGCGCGCGTCGTTACCAAGCATCCGAAGGCCGATATCGCCAACGCCTTCAACCACAAGCAGGTCGCCTGCAAGATGTGGGCGCTTGATAGGCTGTTCGAAAGCTGCGGCGGCCGGTTCGAGCGCATATGGGTTCTGGGTGGATGGTACGGCATATTGCCGGCAATGCTTTTCAACGACGCCCGCTTCGACATCGCGGCGGTCGATAGCATCGACATCGATCCCGAAGTCGCGCCGGTCGCCCGGACCCTCAACCGGGAAGCAGGCGACCGGTTCCGGGCGCTGACGGCAGATATGTACGCACTCGACTATGCGGCCGGGCGACCCGACCTGACGGTCAATACGAGCTGCGAACACATAGCCGATCTGCGCGCTTGGCTTGCTCTGCTTCCGCGGGGCATGAATGTGCTGCTGCAATCGAACGATTATTTCAGCGAGCCAACGCACATCAGCTGCGTGGCCTCACTTGCAGCCTTCGAAGCAATGGCGGCGCTACGGGAGGTGCGGTTCTCCGGCGAACTACCGACAAAAAATTATACGCGCTTTATGCTTATCGGAACTGTTTAATGCATTTCGTCCGCGTAGCGGTTTTGGGACAATGACGTGGATAAAAATAAGGACTTGAAGCGCGTCGCACGAACCTCGCCAGACGCCCGTTAGAATCCATCGTCTGTTTGATCATGAATTTTTCCGAAACCGGGCCCCGCTTTTAGGGACCAGGTTCGATACCGCTCACGCAGGATTTGCGCCGAGTGACGCGCGCCTTCCAGATCGAGACGATGCGCGGATGGCGTCGGTCCCACAAGCGCCTGTTCGATCGCTTGCGCCAAACCTTCAGGCGTCAGGTCATTTTCCATCAGCACCGTTGCAAGACCGAGTTCTTCGAGCATCAGGGCGCGAACCGTCTGTTCGGTTTCCCCGCCGGCTGCAAATGGAACGAGCAGGGAGCGACAACCCGCGCGCAGGACATCGCAGACCGTGTTGTAACCCGCCTGCGAGGCTGACAGGCGGGCGCCGGTCAGCAGGCTGGCGAAATCCTCGCGGAACCGGAAGATGGACAGGCCCGGCGTGGCATCGTGTGCGATCGCGTCAAACTCGTCTTTCGGCAGGTTTGGGCCGGTGATCAAACACCATTTCCAACCGTTGTTAGCATTCCGCGCCGCTGCGATGGTGGAGCTGACAAGGCTCTTTCCGGCAGCCCCGCCGCCAACCGACACCAGAACGTCGAAGCGCTCGGAGGTCGCGGGCGCTGGCGGCGCGGCAACGAGCCCTGTGTAGGTGACCTCGGTCCTGATCGCCCCAGCCAGTGGAAATGTCTTGTCGATGGTTGCGAAAGCCGGATCGCCGTGGACCATGACAAGGTCGAAATGCCTGTTGATGAGATCGACCGTTTCCTCGTTTCGGCCCGGCTTGACGCGCTCCTGAAGGATATCACGGACGGACGTCGCCAGCAGCGGTCTGGGCGATGTCGCGTCGATGGCCTCGATCAGCGGCAAGAGTTCGAAACGCATCTGCCGGCGTCCAAATGGAAACGCCTCGACAATGACAATATCAGGCCTGCAATCCCGGAATGCCTGCAGCAGCAGCTCCGAACGCCATTTCTTGAAATCATCATCGATGGGTTTGCCCTGCAGGTCGACGAGTCCGGAAAATCCTTCATCACCGGAGGTGACAGGTGGCAGGGTTACAGATTTTACACCCCGTCCCGGAAACCCCGCGATCGGCGCCCCGCCGGTCACGACGGTTACGTCAAACCCGTCATCGACCAGAGCCGCCGCAATGCGGCTGGCGCGCGCGAGATGGCCGATGCCGAGCAGGTGCTGGACATAGAAGAAAGCGCGCAGCCGCTTCATTCGGCGGCCCGCCACTCCCGCTCGAACAGTTCCTTGAGCTGTCCAATGCTTGCCATATGATCGAAATTGCCGCGCACGCGCCGCTCCGCGGCCTCGCCGAGGCGGGCGCGCAGCACGGGATCACGGATCAGGCGCTCCAGCGCCTGTGCCAGGGCAATTGGGTTTTCCGTCGGAACCAGCAGCCCGGTTTCATCCGGCGATAAGAGCTCCGGCACGCCGGAAATATCGGTCGACACGCAGGCAAGCCTCTGGCTGGCCGCCTCCACCAGAACATTCGGCAGACCGTCCCGGTCGCCATTTGCGGTGATCCTGCAGGCCAGGGCGAAGATGTCGGCGCCTCGGTAGTGCTCAAGCACCTCCTCCTGCGCAAGCGCGCCTTTCCAAGAGACGCGACCATCCAGTCCGAGCTTTTGCGCCAGCGCCTTGAGCCGTTCCAGTTCCTCGCCACCGCCGATATGCTCGAAACGCCACGCCAAATCACCAGGCAAGAGGGCGAGGGCCTCCAGCAACGTATCGTAACCTTTCTTTTCAACGGCGCGCCCGACACTCAAAACGATAACCGGTTCGTCCGGCGCCGAGCCATCATGCTGTTTTCGCGCCTCGCCGAAACTGCCGAAGCGATCAAGGTCGAGCCCATGATAGCTCAGATGCACAGAGGAGCTGCCGTTAGCGAGTTTTTTCAGACGGTCGAAGCCGGTTTTCGTGCAAGTGACTGTCCAGCGCGCCGAGGAAAGCTTGCCGGCCAGATCCCAGTCCGCCGAAGTCCAGATGTCCTTGGCATGGGCCGAGCAGCTCCAGGGCAGTCCACGAAGCTGGCTGGCATAGCGCGTCACCGATGCCGGCGTATGCGCGAAATGTGCATGCAGCCAGCCCGCGCCTTCCGGCCATTCGGCCGCCAGCACGAGCGCTTGCCCGAAGCGGCGCGCGCGATTGCGCGTAAAGTCGCGGGGGATATCGCTAGCCAGCGATCCGAGCGCGCGCCAGAAGCCCGGCCACAGCATACAGGCAAACAGCGAGCGAACCACGCGCAGCGGCTCTTCATGCAGATATTCCGGCAGATAGTGGACGAGCGCTTTGATCTCGTCATGCACGGGGTGGCGTTTTGAGTCGGTCGGCCGCCTGAGCGCGACGAGTATCAGGTCGAACCCCGCACGCTCCAGACCGAGCAGTTCCTGCGCGATGAAGGTTTCCGACAGCCGTGGATAGCCCTTCAGAACCACGACGATCTTGCGATGTTGCAACTCAGTTCATGCCTTCAATGACCGAAAGGTGATGGCCGGCCCGCCGGTCGAGCAGTTCCGCGACGATTTCGGAAATATGAGGCAGCCCTTCCAGCGTCAGATGCGGATTGCTCTGCGATGGGCGGGGCCGCTCCGGCAGCACCTTCAGTGCATTGGCAAACCGCTGGGAATCCTCGGCTTCTTCCGGCAAAAGCATCTCGATGAGGCCGAGTTCGGCTGCGCGCCGTGCGCGGATCAGTTGTTCCTCGCGGGGCGTGACGCGCGGCACGATCAGCGCCGGCTTGTCGAAAGATAGTATCTCGCAATAGGTGTTGTAACCGCCCATCGCCACTACCGCCTTGGCGCCGGCAATCAGGTCTTCCATGCGGTTGTCGAACTCGATCATCTTGATGTAGGGGATCTTGCACCCCTTCTTGAGCAGCTTGTTGCGCTTGCGCGCCGGCATGTAAGGCCCAAGCACGATCAGCGCCCTATGCTGCAATTGCGGATCCTGGTGATAGGCATCGATGACGTCGTGGATCAGGTCGGCGCCGTCACCGCCGCCACCGGTGGTAACGAGGATATAGTCGCCCTCGGGCCGGTGGCCGGGCAACTCGTTCCGCTGCAGGCTCCGTTGCAGGAACCCGACGAACCTCATCTTTGCCCTGATAGCCGGCGGCACATCCAAGCCAGTCAACGGATCGTAGAAATCCGGCGGACCATAGGCCCAGACCTTGTCGTAGAACAGGCCTATCTTGCGCATCACATCTTTGCGTGCCCACTCCGCTTCGAGCAGATGCGGCGCGTCCATCACCTCGCGCAGGCCAAGCACGAGCGTGGTGCCCCGCGTCTTGAGGTAGGACAGAGTGTCCTCAATCTCACCGCGCAGGCCGAGCGGTTCCTTGTCGACGATGAAGATATCCGGCCGGAAGGTCTCGGCGGTGTGGCGGATGATCGACTGGCGCATCCTTAGCGTCTCATGCAGATCGATATCCTTTTCCAGCGAGGTGTATTCGCCGTTGCGCAACTTGATGACGCTGGGGATCTTCACGAAGTCGACACGGGCGCGGTAGTCGAAGGCGCCAGCGATAGTCGCACCCGAAATGATAAGCACCTGAAGTCCGCGGAAATCCTCGACCAGCGAATGCGCGATTGTCCGGCAGCGCTGCAAGTGGCCGAGCCCGAACGTGTCGTGGCTGTACATGAGAATTCGAGCGTTTTGTACGTGATGGGTCATTGCTGAACGTCTTCTAGAATTCTCGCCTTGAGGACCGTAGGCGACCCCGCTTCGAAACCATCCTCGCGGGTCATCCACCGACCTGTTTGAAACATGAGGCCGCAATTTTCAATTTGTACTACCCAGGAGGTCCAAGGATGCCGCTCTTTTTGATCGTGTCTTCAAGCTGATCGTCGTCCGCTATACGACGTTCGACAATGTCGTCCAAGCTCATTAATCACCTCAAAGTTCGGGCTATTCAAGCCGCCGCGTGACAGCGCCTCGCGGCCGAAAGTGGCGCAAGCTATCACCAACTCGAAGGTATTCTGTGGAATGCCTGTTGGATAGGCTTTCTGATTGCCTGAGCCCGAAACTAGATGGAATGGCGAATATCGCCTCGGCAGGAGCGGGCCTAGATTCCGTATTATTGTCTTGGGGATGGATCGAAGGGAAACCCGGTGTCCCAAAGTTCGGCAGAAGCCATCCCTCTTGATTCCAATAAGCCCCGGTCTCTCCGAACTCCATTGGTTTCGGAGCGGTGAAGACGAATTCCGCTATCCTGCCAATATACCTGATTGCTTGATCGGCATACGAAACGACAAGGTCGCCGGGCGTCGCACGGCGCATATTGTTGTAGAACTCACTTCGCGCGCCATTGCTCTCGGTCTTGGGGGACCAAAGGTGCTGCCCATCAATCTCTTGAAGGGCGGTCTGATTATGAATCACCCACCAGAACTGAGCCATCTATCGCCCAGGCTAGCCGGAAATTCGGCAGGAATCGAGTGGATGCCAGCGCTCACAGCACACCGCCTGTAGTAGGATGTATGCAACACCGGTTGCTTGTCGATCGCGACGGCTTCGGCTAATGCCTTAGCTGGGGCGGTGACGGTACTTTTCGAGACGGCTTGGGCGCGGCGTCGAACGCTGCAAGGTGCAAAAAAATCGGCCGATTGGCCCCGATAGTTGGCGAAATCTCAAAATATCTTTTTGTGGCGATTTTCCCTTTAAAATCAAGAGCGTAATTTTTTGTCAATGAGTTATATGCTGTTTGAACAATCGAGTGGGAATGAGGGAGCGCGAATCTGGAATCCAGAAGATTGAGCTGGCCGCGTCGATCTCGATCAGTACATCGTCAGTCCGCAATGCTGGCTCCGGCATCTCGCTAAGCCGTTTTTCCTTTCTAAGAAGTTTTCTCTGGATAGAGCAGTTTTCGCGTCGATCTCGGCCGCTTATTCCTGGCGCTGCCAAATCTGCGAACGACCCAGCAATGACACGCCTATGTAGCCGCGCACGTTTAGCTTCTTGCCGCCATCGGTCACGTAGATCTTGCTGCTATAGGTTTTGCCATTATCCGGATCGAGGATTTGGCCGCCGGTAAATCCGGCGCCATCCTTTTTCAGGCCGGACAGGATCACCAAGCCGAAGACGGGCGCATTCTTGAGCGCGCCTTCGCACTTCGTACAGGTCGGGCTTTCGTTCGGGGCTAGGAAGACTTTCTCGATCTTGCCCTGCAAGCTCCCATTCGCTTCCGTGATGCGGATCAGCGCCCTTGGTTTGCCGCTGACGTCGTCGACGTTCCTCCACAAACCGACTGGCGAGGCATTGTCCGCCCTCGCTGCCGAGGACGCGAGCGCGGCGACCACGGTGAGCGCGATAACGGCAGATTGTTTCAGAATACGCATTGCGATGTTCTCCGAGAGGATAAGGTGCTGCCGTCGAGTTGGGATGGCTGCCGCGCAGGCGCGGCCCCGATGGGCTCATGGGTGGCTTGAGGCGGCGATCGCGGGATAGTCGGTATAGCCGGCGGAGCCGCCGCCATAGAGCGTCGCCGGGTTGAACTCCGCCAGCGGCGCGCGCGTCCTCAGCCGTTCCACAAGGTCAGGATTGGCGATGAATGGGCGCCCGAAGGCGAACAGGTCCGCCTTGCCGTCGGCAAGCTGCGACGCAGCGAGGTCGAGGTCATAGCCGTTGTTGGCGATATAGGTGTTGTTGAAGCGCCGGCGGAGCGATCCGAAGTCGAACGGCGCGACATCGCGCGGTCCGCCCGTGGCGCCCTCGACGACATGGATGTAGACGATGCCCAAGGCGTCGAGTTGATCGACGATATAGTCGAACTGCGCCTGGGGGGCGCCGCTCGAGACGCCGTTGGCGGGCGAGATGGGCGAAATCCGGATGCCGGTACGCTCAGCGCCGATCTCCTCGACCACCGCAGCCGTAACGTCCAGCATCAGCCGGGCGCGGTTCTCGACCGATCCGCCATAAGCATCCGTGCGGACATTGGCGCCGTCCTTGGCGAATTGGTCCAGCAGATAGCCGTTGGCGCCGTGAATCTCGACGCCATCGAAGCCGGCCTCAATGGCGTTCGCGGCTGCTTGCCGGAAATCGTTGACGATCCCCGCAAGCTCGTCGAGCGCCAGCGCTCGGGGCTCCGAAACCTCGACGAAGCCGTTGTTCACGAACGTCTTGGTCGCGGCCCGGATCGCCGAGGGCGCGACGGGCGCGGCGCCATGCTCCTGAAGGTCGACGTGCGAGACGCGGCCGACATGCCAGAGCTGCAGGAAGATCCGGCCACCCTTGGTGTGCACGGCGTTGGTGACCTTGCGCCAGCCGTCGATCTGCGCCTGGGAGTAGATGCCGGGCGTGTCCTGGTAGCCCTGTCCCTGCTGCGAGATCTGCGTAGCCTCGGAAATCAGCAGGCCGGCCGACGCGCGCTGGCCGTAATACTCCGCGGCGAGATCGCCTGGAACGAAGCCTGGGCCAGCACGATTGCGCGTCAGGGGCGCCATGACGATCCGATTTGAGAGGGTCAGCGAGCCGAGAGTATAGGGCTCAAACAGTGTTTTGCTCGTCATAGGTCACCTTTGTTTGTCCCCGCCGCGGCGGGGTCGTTTATCGAAGTGGCTGCGTTGGTGCTCAGGCGACCGTGCGGTACCGCTCGGCGGGATGTTCGTTCCGATAGTTCGGAAGCATGGCCTGGCGCGCGGCCTGAAGCGCGTCCCACTGCCCGGCATCGGGAAGCGGCGGGATGGTCACCGGTTCGCGGCGGTCGAAGCCGACCAGCGCCGCATCAACCAGATCGCCCACCTCCATCACGTTGGAAAGCGTGTTGATGTCGGCGCCGACGTGGTCCCAGATCTCCGTTCGCGTCGTGGCGGGAAGCACGGCCTGGACGTAGACACCCTTCGGCGCGAGCTCGAGGCTGAGCCCCTGCGACAGAAACAGCACGAAGGCTTTGGTTGCGCCGTAGACTGTCATGCCGAACTCCGGCGCCAGGCCGACCACGGAGCCGATGTTGACGATCGCTCCTTCGCCGGCCTTCGCAAGACGCGGGGCCATGGCGCTGGCAAGTCGCAAAAGTGCGGTCGTGTTGAGCGCAACGAGCCGCGCGACGTCGTCGGTACCCTGCTCGATGAAGCTTCCGCCGATGGCCGTTCCGGCATTGTTGACGAGGATCCCGATGCGGGCGTCATCGCGCAGCCTCGTCTCCACCGTTGCAAGCTCGGCAGGCTGCGTAAGATCAGCCTGGATGATGTCGATCGCCACGCCATTTTCCTGACGCAGACGGGTCCCCAGAGCCTCCATTCGTGCCATGTCACGGGCAACCAGCACGAGGTCGTGCCCGCGGCGCGCGAAGCGCTCGGCATAGGCGGCTCCGATGCCGGTGGAGGCGCCGGTAATGAGGACTGACGGGATGGTGGTCATGGCATTGCTCTTTTCTCTGATGGAACCTATATTCATGACGATCATCATGATTGAAGTTAAATATGATAGCCATCATGTAAATGTCAACAGGGGTCCGGCGGAGAATTTGAAATGAAGGTCAGTCGAGAACAGATGGCGGAGAACCGTCGCCGAATTCTGGATGTCGCGAGCCGGCTGTTTCGCGACAAGGGGTTCGATGCAGTCAGCGTGGCGGAGGTGATGAAAGCCGCCGGGCTCACCCATGGCGGCTTCTATGGCCATTTCAGTTCGAAGGACGACCTGATCGCGCAGACCCTTGCCCATGTCCTCGCCCTGGACGCAGGTGGAGAGGGCGATCTTCGCGCATATGTCGATGCCTATCTTTCGCCCCGTCATCGCGATAATGCCGCCGGTGGTTGCCCAACGGCGGGCCTTGTTGCGGCCATCCGCCATCAGACCCCGGCTACACGCTCGGCCATGACCGAAGGCCTTCGCTCGCAGATCGACCGTATCGGCAAGGCGCTCCCGGAGTTTGATGCGGCAGACAGACGCCGCGTGGCGATCGGAAGCTGGGCGGCGATGGTAGGAGCAGTGATTATCGCTCGGGCGATCGACGATCCCACGCTTTCGGATGAGGTGCTGGAACAGACACGTGCCTGGATCAATGCCGGGCTTGGTCAACAGTTTGCCTCTGCATGAAGCCGGGAGCCCTTAGTGTCGCCGCCACGGCCTGGCAGGCATAGCGAGCGACACGGACCTCACGAATGGGGCCTTCCATCCGCACTCCAAAAGACAGCGCTGGTTCTACGCGCCGCAGCCGGCAAGGCCGGCACCGACGCGCCGAGCAGGCCCACAGGTCGATCAGAGCGCGCTTAGATAGATCGACAGAATGTCCTGGCTCCCGAGCGGCCGGGGGTTGTTGTCGATCAGGCGCTTTATGGCAAAGGCCTCCTCGGCCCAAATCGGCAAATCTTGCCCCTGTCGCGGCATGGCGCGACAGACGCATTTCGATGCCGAGCGCCTGGCAATAGTCCATGGCGCTCGTCAGAATGTCGTTGGCACGCGCACCAGCGCCGAGGCCCAGCATAGAGGCGACGCCAGCAGTCTTGTCTGGGCAGGCAGACGCGTTGAAGGCCAGCACGTGCGGGAAGATGATGGCGTTGGCCAGCCCATGGGGAAGCTTGAGCCGCGTGCCCAGAGGATAGGCCAAAGCATGGCCACCGGCGGTATTGACCGGCCCAAGCACACCCCACCGTAGTAAGAGGTCAGCATCATCCCGGCCCGCGCTTCGGTATCCGCCCCGTCGGCGACGGCGCGCCAGGTAGCGGCCCACCAGGTCGATGCCGAGGCGGGCATAGCCGTCGATCAGCGGATGAGCCTTGATATTGGTGTAGGTGCTGTCGTCATGCGGCAAGAAATGTGGGCGAGATGACTGTGCGCCAAGGAGTTCAGAAGGATCTTGTCGCGATGATCATGGGTGTCACTGAAACAGCGTCATCCAGAAATCATGCTGCTTTGTGAAAGTGGATTGGCGCGGTCGATGGAAAGTCGATCGATGAGTTCCTCCACTTTCCCGAGGCTGAAGATATCCTCAAGCGCCAAATAAGCAGCGCCAAAAAGCGCACTGTCCTTCTGCGGATTGGCAAGTACGATCTGCAACTCGCGCGTGGCAAGTGGAAGGCATCGCTGGTAGACAAGCTCGCGGATACCCGACAGCAGAAACTCTCCACCCTTGGCGAGTGTGCCGCCCACCACGATCAGGCTTGGGTTGAGAATACTGACGACATCGGAGGCGACTTCCCCGATCACCCGCCCAGCGCTGCGCAGCAGCATCAGGGCTTCCGGCTTCTGCATTTCAACAAGCGATATGACATCACGGGCGTTCTCCGCCTGGAAGCCTTTGCTCGAGAGGTCCCGGGCAATCGCCCAGCCACCGGCGCGGGCTTCGACACAACCGAGCTTGCCACAGCGGCACAAAGGCGCGTTCTCGGAATTGAACTGGATATGGCCGATGTCGCCGGCCGCGCCCTGAGCGCCACGAAAGATCCTGCCGCCTGCGATAATGCCGCTGCCGATACCCGTTCCCGCTTTGATGAAGAACATGTCATCCACATGCGGGAAATTCTGGCGATGCTCGTGGATCGCCATCAGGTTAACGTCATTTTCGACATAGATTGGCACATCGAAGCGACGGCGCAGCCAGCCTATGATGTCGAATTCATCCCACCCGTGAAGGACCGAAGGACCGACGACGCGACCGCGTTTGAAATCGACCGGCGTGGGCATGCTGAGGCTGACCCCAAAAAGGGAGCCGTGGCTGGTTCGGGCCTTCGCTGCCAGGACGTCGAACCCATCGGCAATCTGCTCAAGGGAAGCCGCCGGTCCGTCCGACGCGTTGAACGGTATTGTACTTTGCGAGACAATCGCGGGTTCGAGGTCCATGGCGGCGAGATGGATGTAGGCTTCGCCAATATTGGCGACGAGAAAGAAACCCGCCCGTTCATTGATCCCAAGCACGCGCGTCGGCCTCCCGCCACTCGGCATGGTGCGCGCCGTCTCGCGGATCAGGCCCGAGTCAATCAGCGCATTCAGGCGCTGGGTGACAGTCACTCGCGACAATCCCGACGCGTCGAGCAACGCCGACCGAGACGTGGCAGCACCGGTAGCAATAAGCGAGAGAATTTCACCGCTGTTCGCAAGGGCGGGATGCTCCGCCGTACCATTTGTCCTGGCCATTCCGGTCTTCCCTGTTTGCCCGAGATTTAGCCACAAACCCAAGGGAGATAAAGGCTTGTCCGCAAGAAAGCCTTGTATATTTTGAATAAAAATATACAATACTATGTTGACTTATAGACATATCTATGGCTAAGAGGGCGCCTTCTGGGAGAACCAACGAACTTGCGTGGCTGACCCGCGCTGTTCCGACGTTTCTACGTCACTCGATCAAACGGGCCCTCACATGTTGTCAGCGCAGAAGGACTTCGCCCACCCAGATCTCCTGGCGAACGCCATTCGCGCGCTGTCAGTGGATGCAGTCGAGAACGCCACCAATCCCGTCTGGCCTGACCGTGATCGCGTCGTGCTCAGCAATGGCCACGGCTCGATGCTGCTCCAGGCAGTCGAGAAGGCGGTTTACAGGCCACTCGAGAAACAGCAGGCGAGATGACCGCAACCTACGTCATCGGACTGGACTACGGCACCGGGTCAGCCCGCGGCGTTCTGCTTGACGCCGCAACCGGCGAGCAGATCGGCAGCCACACGCATGCCTATCGCCATGACGTCATGACGCAAAGCCTTCTTGACGGCACGCCCTTGCAGCGGTCATGGGCGTTGCAGAACGCCGCCGACTATCTCGATGCGGCGGAAGAAATTCTAGGTGTGTTGGGGCGCGGACGGGTCATCGAGTCGATCGGGCTGGGCTTCTCGGCAAGCTCCCCGATGCCGACCACCACCGACGGCACAGCCCTCTCCGAACTTCATCCCGGCGAGCCCCATGCCTATGTAAAACTGTGGAAGCATCGCGCCGCGCAGCCCTATGCGGACGCGATCAACCGTGTCGGCGGATCCTTCCTGCGCAATTTCGGCGGCAAGCTTTCCGGGGAATGGCTGCTTCCAAAGGCCGCCCAGATCGCGGGCGAAGCACCGCACATATGGGGCGCGGCCGGCCGGTTTATCGAGTCCGGCGATTGGCTTGTCTGGCAGCTGACCGGCCGCGAAGTGCGAAGTCTGGGATTTGCAGCGTACAAGGCCCAGTATTCCGAGACCGAAGGCTATCCGCAGGGCATCGTGCCCGGCCTGTCCGAAAAGCTCTCGGTGCCGCACCGTATTGGCACGCCGGCTGGAAGCCTGTCTGAGGCATGGCGGGCGCGCACCGGAGTCGGCGGTCGCGCGATCGTCGCGGTGGCGGTCATTGATTCACACGTCGTGCTGCCCGCGGTTGGGGCCGTGTCGTCCGGCTGTCTCGTCGGTGCGCTCGGGACTTCGGCTGTCTATCTCTTGTTGAACGAACAGTTCCGTCCTTTGCCGCCCGGCATTGAAGGCGTGGCCAAGGATGGATCGGTTCGTGATCTCTGGTGCTACGAGGCCGGGCAGGCCGGGTTCGGCGACACGCTCGCCTGGTTCGTGAAGGCCTTTCCGCGTGGTGCCGACGAAGCAGAAAGTTTCCGTGTCTACAATCGCGAGGCGGCCGGGCTCGAACCCGGCGCTAACCATCTCGTAGCGCTCGACTGGTGGAACGGCAACCGCGTGCCGCTCGCGGATTCAGACCTCAGCGGCATGCTTGTCGGCCTCACCACCGAGACCACGGGCGTCGGCATCTACCGCGCACTGATCGAGTCACTGTGTTTTGGCGCTCGCACGGTGGTCGACCTCTTCGAGGCCGGCGATTTTGCTATCAACCGCGTGATCCTGACGAGCGGGCTGGCTCAGAACAATCCATTGCTGGTGCAGATCATGGCCGACGTGCTGGGGCGTGTCGTAGAGGTTCCAAGCATTGCCCATGCAACGGCCGTCGGCGCGGCGGTCCATGGTGCGGTCGCGGCCGAACTGGTGAACGGTTTCGCCGAGGGCACGGCCCGGTTCGGCGCGCGCACCTTCACGCCCTATCGGCCCC
Source organism: Mesorhizobium sp. M6A.T.Cr.TU.017.01.1.1 (assembly GCF_004023115.1). Lineage (NCBI taxonomy): Bacteria > Pseudomonadati > Pseudomonadota > Alphaproteobacteria > Hyphomicrobiales > Phyllobacteriaceae > Mesorhizobium > Mesorhizobium sp. M6A.T.Cr.TU.017.01.1.1. The sequence goes on along the minus strand of NZ_RZTA01000016.1, from coordinate 56,807 downwards.
GTCGCGAAAGCGCGGCCGCCTACCGGTCTCTCTACAAGAATTATCGGCAGCTCAGCGACAGCCAGGCCGTGCGCAAGGCCATGCACGATCTGAACAGGGCGGCGTCTCTCGACCGGCCGGCGGAAGAAACGAAATCGGTGGCCTGAAAGGACGATTGCCACCCCGTCGATTTCTGTTGCGGAATCGCATCCTCGTCATGCAGAGCGCGCCCGAGGCGCGGCTAACACCTACAATAATGTATAAAAACATACATAATCATGGATATAATGTTTGACGGTATGCAAAACGTATGCGTTACTCAGTGGGCCTTTGGGAGAAGGGTTCAACAACTCGGGAGGAGTTTCATGTCCACTTTGCCTATGTCGACCGGCACCAAATCCGGAACCGTCGTGAGATCAACCGTTGCGGGCCTTGTGTTCTTCGGGACTGCCTTTGCAGTGACCGCCCATGCCTCGGCCGAGGAAGTCATTGTTGGCCTCGTCACCAAGACGGAGGTCAACCCGTTCTTTGTAAAAATGCGTCAGGCTGCCGAAGAGGCGGCCAAGGCCAAGGGCGTCAAGTTGATCGCCCGCGCCGGCAAGTTCGACGGCGACAATGAAGGCCAGGTCACTGCGATCGAGGATCTGATCAGCGCGGGCGCCAAAGGCATATTGGTGACGCCGAACAATTCGACCGGCATGCTGGGTGTCATCAAGAAGGCGCGCGATGCAGGGGTCCTCGTGATCGCGCTCGATACCGCGACCGAGCCGGCCGATGCCGTCGACGCGACGTTTGCCACGGACAATTTCGAGGCCGGCGTGGAGCAGGGCGCCTATGCCCGCAAGGCGCTCGGCGACAAGAAGCCGGTGCTTGCCATGCTCGATGGAACGCCTGGCGGCACGGTCGATACGTTTCGGCACAATGGATATCTGAAGGGCTTCGGGCTCGCCGAAGGTGATCCGGCTATTGCCGGCTCGGCCATTACCAACGGTGCGCAGGACAAGGGCCAGGTCGGCATGGAAAACCTGCTCTCGAAGAATGGCGAGATCAATGCCGTCTACACCATCAACGAGCCAGCCGCCGCCGGCGCCTACGCGGCGTTGAAATCCTTCGGCAAAGAGGCCGATGTCATGCTGACCTCGATCGACGGCGGCTGTGCCGGCGTTCGCGACGTCAAAGCCGGCAAGATCGCCGCGACCGTTATGCAGTTCCCCTACAAGATGGCGGCCATGGGTGTCGATGCGGTCGTGGACTATGCGACCAACGGCAAGAAGCCGAGTGGGTTCGTCAATACGGGGTCGTTCCTGATCACCGACAAGCCGGTTGAAGGGATTGACTCCAAAAATACCGAATGGGGCCTCAAGAACTGCTGGGGCGACTGATTTCTGAATCCTCCCGGCGGGACCATGCTGGACAGGCCGTCGACAAGGCGGTGTATCTGTATCGGCATGGTCCCGTTCGTTTCCGGCCCAACCCTTGAGGTCGGGAAACGTGGCGACCGTTCCAGAGGGCGAGGGCACTATGAATTCGGCATCAGCACTCTCTTTCGGCAGGATGTCCAAGATTGCCGCGAGGTTCGTCGGCACGCCATCGGTTGGTCCACTGCTTGTACTGCTCGCTTTCGGCCTGATCTTTTCCCTGACCAATCCGCGTTTTCTCGCCACACAAAACCTGTCGATCATTCTCCAGCAGACGGTGATCATCGGTACCTTGGCCATTGGCCAAACCTTGATCATCCTGACGGCCGGCATCGACCTCGCAGTGGGGGCGATATGCGTATTGGGCACCATCCTTGCCGGAAAACTGGCCAACAGCGGCTATGATCCGATTGCGGCCATGGGCTTGGCCGTTCTCGCCTGCTCGGCGGCCGGTGTCGCGGCTGGAAGCCTGATCAGCGGTCTGCGCCTGCCGCCCTTCATCGTGACGCTCGGTATATTGGGCATCATCACCGCCGCGCTCAGGCTGATTTCGGCGGGCGGGGCATTTCCGGTCACCGACGAATTTCTCGGCTGGACGGGAAACACCGTCCGCCTGAACGGCTTCATCGTCACCTACGGCGTCATCATCATGCTCCTCCTCTATGGAATGGTCTGGTTCCTTCTCAACCAGACCCAATGGGGGCGACATGTCTACGCGGTCGGCAACAATCCGGAAGCAGCCAGGCTTGTCGGCATACCGGTCGGCCGACTTCTCCTCTCGGTCTACGTCCTTGCGGCGTTCATTTATGGGATCGCGGCCTGGCTGGCGCTCGGCCGGATCCCCAACGCCGACCCCAATGCCTTGCAGACCGCCAATCTCGATTCCATCACCGCCGTCGTCATCGGCGGCACCAGCCTGTTCGGTGGCCGGGGCGGATTGATCGGCACACTGATAGGCGCGCTGATCGTCGGCGTCCTGCGCAACGGGCTGACGCTCGCCGGCATTGATCCGCTCTGGCAGGATCTGGTCACAGGCATTCTCGTGATCGTGGCGGTCGCGCTAGATCAATTGACCAGAGGGAGGCGGTGATGACGCCTGTCGAGCCGAGAGAGCCGGTGGCGACCGCTCCAGTTGGCGTCGTCCTCGAAGCGCGCAACGTGATCAAACGCTACGGGCACATCACCGCTCTCGACGGTGTCGATTTCGAACTGCGCTCCGGCGAAATCCTGGCGGTCGTCGGCGACAACGGCGCTGGAAAGAGCTCGCTGATCAAGGCGCTGACCGGAGCGATCGTCCCTGACAACGGCGACATCCTGCTGGACGGCCAACCCGTCCACTTCAAGGGTCCGCTGGACGCACGCAAGCTGGGCATCGAGACGGTCTACCAGGATCTCGCCGTTGCGGCCGCGCTCGATATCGCCAGCAATCTGTTTCTGGGTCGGGAACGCCGCCGCCCCGGATTCCTCGGCAATGTCCTGCGCATGCTCGACAAGAAGGGCATGCGAGCAGAGGCAGAACGCAGCATGGCGGAACTGAAATTCCGCCTGCCGTCGATCGGCAGCGCCGTGGAAGCGCTGTCAGGCGGTCAGCGTCAGGGCGTCGCTGTTGCCAGAGCGGCACTATTCGCCAAGAAGCTTGCGATCATGGATGAGCCCACAGCAGCACTCGGCGTGCGGGAAACTGGCCAGGTTCTCGACCTGATCCAGGCAATCCGGCAGCGTGGACTGCCGGTAGTCCTGATCAGCCACAACATGCCGAACGTCTTCGAAATCGCCGACCGCATCCACATCATGCGGCTCGGCAAACGTGCGGCCGTGGTCAGTCCGAAAACCCACACCATGGCCGATGTCGTCGCCATCATGACCGGCGCGGCGAAGTTCGAAGAACCGGCAGCATCAGCTTCTCGGTAGGACCGCCGTCATAGGTCTCATCGGCAGGTATAGCCGCCATCGATGGGTAGCGACACGCCGGTGATCATCGAGGCCGTATCGCTGAGCAGGAACACGATCGGGCCGGCGATTTCGTCCTCTGTTGCCCACCGGCCGAGCGGCATCTGCTTCAGGAACGGTTCGGCGACATGCGGCTGGCTCCAGTGGCCGGATGAGATTGGTGTCATGACGACCGTTGGATTAACGCTATTGACCCGAATTCCGTATTTGCCCAACTCCAAGGCCGAACAGCGCGTGATGTTTTCGAGCGCCGCCTTCGAGGAGCCGTAGGAAATGTGCCCCTCGAGCGCGACCAGCGCTGCCTGGCTGGAGACGTTGACGATCGCGCCGCCCTTGCCGATGCGCACCATTTGCTGCGTTGCATATTTGGTGACCAACAACGCGCCACGCGCATTGATGGTGATGGCCTTGTCGAAAATCGCGATGTCGGTGTCCATGGGCGTTGCGATCTCGCCGCCGAAACCGCCGCAATTGACCACTCCCCAGAGTTCGAGGCCTTCCAGGGCAGTTCGGATATCGTCTTCCGAGGCAAGGTCGAAGGTCACGGTGCGGCAACCCGTCTCCTTGGCGATGGCATCAAGCGCTTCGCGGGAGCGTCCGGCAGCAATCACGTCGGCGTTCGCCCGCGCCAGGTGCCGAACGGTGGCGCCGCCGATGCCGCCGCTGCCGCCCGTCACCAGAATCTTTCTTCCCTGAAAATCCGTCATGATTTCCTCTTAGCCCCTGTTTGAAGTTTTAAGCTTGTGTCGCGGCAGCCCGATCAGTTGACACGCTCCTTGAGCAGGACGCGTTCCGCATGCGCGGCGGCTGCATTGGAAATTCTGTCTCCGGCCTCGTTGAAAAGGTGGCAGACGTCAGCCGGCAGCGTGATTGCGATGCGTTCGCCCGCCCGCACGATCCGGCCGCGGCTGTCACGAATGATCAGGCTTTCCTCGCGTTCATTGGCATGTATGAATGTGTCGCTGCCAAGCAGTTCGACCATGGAAGCCTGCACGACATGGGCATCGGCCTGTCCGTGGCCCGCAAGCACGACATGTTCCGGCCGAATGCCCAGCGTAACGCGATCGCCGGGCTCGACATGCCGCTCGACCGGAATGTCTAGTACCGGTCCCCAGGAAAGAGCCACGGTCACGACCATCTCGCGAATGGCAGCAACCTTGCCGTTCAGGAAATTCATCGCCGGCGAACCAATGAATCCGGCAACGAACAAATTGGCTGGCCGATGGTAAAGCTCGAGCGGTGTGCCGACCTGTTCGATGCGCCCGCCATTCATCACCACGATGCGGTCGGCAAGCGTCATGGCTTCCACCTGATCGTGCGTGACGTAGACCATGGTGGATGCCAGTTCAGCCTTCAGCCGCGCGATCTCCACCCGCATGCCGACACGCAATGCCGCGTCGAGATTGGAAAGTGGCTCATCGAGCAAGAAGAGTTTCGGCTTGCGTGTCATGGCGCGGCCGATCGCGACACGCTGGCGCTGTCCGCCGGAAAGCTCTCGTGGCTTGCGCTTGAGATAGGAACCGAGCCGCAGTTTCTCGGCAGCACGCCTTACGCGTTCAACGATTTCGGCGGCGGGCGTCCGTGCGATCTTCAGGCCGAAACCGATGTTGCGGCCGACATCCATGTGCGGATAGAGCGCGTAGGACTGGAACACCATGGCCACGCCTCTTGCCGGTGGCTCGGCACCGCTCATATCCGCGCCATCGATCAGGATACGGCCGGAGCTGATCGGCTCCAGCCCGGCGATGATCCGAAGCAGTGTGGACTTGCCGCAGCCCGACGGTCCCACCAGGACGCAGAACTCACCGTCCTCGATTGTCAGCGACAGTTCCGGAATGACGGTCGTATTGCCGAAGGCCTTGGTGACTTTGTCGATCGAAAGCGTTGCCATGGGTCTAGCCTTTGACCGCACCGGCGAGCAGGCCCCGCACGAAGGCGCGCTGCACCAGCACATAAAGGAGGATGAGGGGAAGTGCGATGAGCGTCAGGATTGCGAAGAGGGCGCCGGGATTGGCCATATAGAGGCCGGAGTACTGCATGGGCACGATGGTGAGCGTCTTCATCTCGCTCTTAGTGAGAACGATGAGGGCGAGGAAGAACTCGTTCCACGTCACGATGAACTGCCAGATCGTGACGAAGACCAGGGCCGGCCGCACCAGCGGCAAGGCCACGTGCCAATAGGTTTGCCAGGCGTTGCAGCCATCTACCCGCGCCGCCTCGAAGAGTTCACGCGGGGCATCTTCCATGAAGGACTTGAGGATGACCATGGCAAACGGCACGCCGAGCGCCGCGTAGGGCAGGATGAGTCCGATATAGGTGTTCACCCAGCCGAAATTCTGAAGGAGGATGGCGAGCGGCAGGACCATGGAGGCGAGCGGAACCATCAAGGTCGTGAGCAGCGTGGTGTAGAGGAAGATCGAGCCCTTCAGCCTCAGGATTGCGCAGGCGAAGGCGAACAGCGAGGAGACCGCGACCACGATCACCACTGTCGCAACCGTGATGATCAGGCTGTTCAGAAAAATGGCCCCCAGCGGATTGTCGCGAATGACGGTGACGAAGTTGTCGAAGGTCACCGGCCAGGTGAAGAGCTCTGCGTCGAAGGCCTGAGCCGGGGTGCGCAGCCCGATCGACAGCATGTAGATCTGGGGCACCATCCAGAAGCCGAGCACGATGAAGAGGACGGCATGGATGAGCATGCCGCGGATTCGGAGGCGGGTGAGGGGCATCATCACGGATGCTGCCTTGCCGCGGGCGTCAGGCGGGCGCCCAGCGCTGCGATCTGGATCAGCGAGAGGGTGAGCGCGATGACCAGCACGATGACGGAGAGCGCGGCCCCGCTGCCTGTGTCGCCCAGCACGAAGCTCTGCTTGAAGATGAATGTGCCGAAGACCTCGCTGGCCCGGTTCGGTCCGCCGCCGGTCATCAGGTGCACGATGGGGAAGGTCTGCAATGTGCCGATAACGCCCAGGAGCAGCAGGGATTTCGTTGCAGGGGCAAGCATCGGCACGATCACATGCACGGCAAGCCGCCAGCCCTTCGCTCCGTCTATGCGGGCGGCATCGAGCACTTCGCTCGGCAGGTTGGCGATGCCGGCGATGTACATGAGCATCGAGAAGCCGGTCCATTGCCAGATGTTGACGATGATCAGCGCATAGATCGCCGTCTCCGGGTCGCCGATCGGTGACGTCGCCATGACGATGCCGACGCGCTTCAAATACTCCTGGGCAATGCCATAGTAGGGCGCGTAAATTTGCACCCAAACCAGGCTGATGACCGAAACCGAGGTCACCACGGGCAGGAAGAACATGGTGCGAAAGAAGCCGCGAAGGGCGTGGGTATGGCGCTCGATGAAATAGGCGAGCAGCCCGCCAATCAGCATCTGCACCGGTATGGTGATGACGCCCCACAGAAACATGTTGCGCACCACGGTCCAGAAGGTCGGATCGCCGAGAACCGTCCTGTAGTTGGCAAGTCCGGCAAAGACCGCTCCGGCGCTTGTGCCGACATAGAGGCTCTGCCCGGCGACCCAGAGAATCGGATAGGCGATGAAGACGACAAACAGAAGCGTCGCCGGAAGCACGAAAAGATAGAGCCGCGAAGCTCTGGATGCCGATCGCCGCCCGACCTTCGCGATGGTGGATCCGGCTCGCATAGCTTCTGTGCTCATGATGCTTGCCATTTCAGAATGAAGCGACCGGGCGCGTCTGCGCCCGGTCGTTCGTCCCAGGTTACTTTGCAGCAAGTGCCTTCTCGGTCGCCGCCTGCACGGTGGCGAGCGCTGCTTCCGGCTCGATGCTGCCAGCCGCGACGCCGGCAAGCGCATTGTCGAGCGCCTCGGCGACTGCCGGCGAGGCAAAGCGCTGGTTTTCCGCCTTGGGCAGGTCTGCCATGAAGCGGGCCGACATCTCCTTCACGTGATCGGTAATGTCGCCCTTCGGCGAATAGCCCTCGAACGCCGGGAGGTCGTTGAGGTCATTCAACGCCTCCTGAAGGCCAACGCCGTTGGTGAGTTCGGCAAGAAAAGTCCAGGCTTCGGGGTTCTTGCCACCATTCTTGGTCAGGCCGTAGCCGATGTCGATGCCGCCGACGGGCGGGCTCGCTGGATTGCCGTCCTTGACAGGAGGCAGATAAAAAAAGTCGAAGCCGTCCATGTTCTGGACAAACTCGGACAGTGGGGGAGGGAACTTGCTTTCCTGCATCCACCAGGAGCCGAGCGCCATCATGCCGACCCTGCCCTGTGCAAAGAGCTGAGCGCCCGTCGGATAGGCATGCGCCCCAAGCGCTCCCTGTTGGAAGATGCCGTCGTCGAAAAGGCCTTTCCAGGCCTTCATCGCCTCGACGAGTTCCGGTGCTGTCCAGGGCGTTTCGCCCGCCTGGGCCTTGTCGACGATGCCCGGCGAGAACTGGTTGGCGAGCATGAGGAAAACGTTCTCGTTCTGCCAGCCGTCGGCCGCGCCCTGGAACATCGGAATATAGCCGTTGTCGGTCAGCGCCTTGGCCGCAGCTTTCAACTCGTCATAGGTCTTTGGTGCCGAAAGATTGAGCTTTTCGAAGACCTTGCGGTTGTACCAGATGCACAGAACCTGGGATTCCTGGGGGATGATGTAATAATTTTCGTCGCCCTTCGGATTGCCCATCAGCATCTGCTTGCGGTTGACCGGGAAGATCTTTTCCGCCCACTTGTCGCCCCACTGCTTGGCGGCGCGCTCGTTCACCGCTTCAAGATTTTCGCGATATTGTTGGGTGAGCGATCCCGGCTGCAGGCCGATCACGTCAGGCAGGCTCCCGGACGCCGCCGCCGCCTTCAGGGCCGTGATGTATTCAGGCGAATAGTTGTAGTAGGTATATTTCACCTTGACGTCCGGATGTGCCTTCTCGAAGGCGGCGATGGACTTGTTCATCGTGCTCTGCACGAACCATGACCAGACGGTCACCTCTTTCTGCTCGGCATTCGCCGAAGCAGAAAGAGCGGCGGCGAGGATCGTCGTCGCAAGAAACAGCATCTTCCTCATAGTATTCCTCCCTTTTTCTACCACGTAGTGAGCGTCGCGAGCCTCCTACTCGCGGGCGCAATGACCCATTGGAGGGTCGCTTTCCTAACCGACAGCGTTTTGCATGCGCCGCTCACCAGTTCCGGCGTCAGGCGGCCTTGGCGGCTGCGACCGTCAACACGTCTTCCGTGATCACCCGGTCGTCCGCGAGCGGGCGGTTTGGCGTCAGGCCGAGCTTCTGCAGGTCGCCGTGATAGGCGCGCACGGCTTCCTCCGGGCCAATTGTGCCGTCAGCAACCGCCCGCATCAAAACGATGAGGTGAAGCGGCGCCTCGGCGAGGTTGATCTTGCGGCCGAAGAGCGCCAGGCGAGCGCCATGGCGCTGCGACTGGGCGACGAGCTCGAACGTGTCGCGGGTGGTGCCAGCCCCGCCGCCGAGCACGCCGACGATCAACTCGGAATCGAAATTGGCGAGTTCTTCCATCGCCTTCGGCCCGTTATACGGTGTCTTCAGGAACAGCGGACGCTCGGCCTTCGGCACGCTCGCCAATGACTTGATGATGTTGTCGTTGACGAATTCGCCGATTTGCTCGCTGCTGAGACCGATATCGACGCTTGGATTGAAGACCTCGTAGAAATATTTGAAGTTGGTCCGAGCCGCCTCGGCGCGGAACTCGGCAAAGGCATTCAACGTGCGGATGTCGAGTTCGACATCGTTGCTGAAGGAAACTGAATAGAGAGCAAGGTCCGTGCCGCGCGTCGGATAGTTGGCGATAGCGCGCGAAAGATTGGCATCGCGGAATGGCGCCGACGGCTTCTGGGTATAGACGCCGTGACGCACGGCGCCCCAGCACATCGTTTCCAGATTGCCGCGGATCGCCGGTTTCATCTCACTGCCGAAGAAAGCGCCACGCTCGTCGAGAAGATCAAGGTTGGACTGCGACACCAGCATGATGTCGACGATGTCCTGTTTGATGATCTCCTCGATCTGGGCGATGAACTCCTGGCGGCTACGGCGGCGCGGCGGCTTGACCGAATAGTCGAAGCCTGTAGCGGTCACGCCGGCGCCAACGTCGCTGTCCTTGGCATCGGCAATGACGAAATCGGTCGGCTTGTAGCGGCCGGCGCGAATGTTTGCCAGCTTCCTGTCGAGTCTCGTGACCATAGTTGTTCCTCGGTGGACATTTTGGGCGGCTCTGTTGCCGCGCTCTTGCTTCGCCGTTCCAACGTCATAGGCAGATATTTCTCACAATCTGTCAATAGCTACCTAAATCTTTCTAATTTGCGTGATGAGGGCACGTGGCGGCGCGCCAATCTCATTCATCTGCCATAAGTTAGGATTTGCCTAGAATTAACACGTTGTTTTCATTATAAAATATTCAGAAGCCCCAACGAATGGCGCACTCTGAGCATTTGCACGAATTGCGTGCTGCGATGCCCCATGAGCGGCTCCGCAACGCCATTTCTGCGCAATTCCGGCGCGAAACTACAGAATTGCATTGACGCTGTGGAAGATAATGATAGCAATTGGCAGTGTCGGCAGAGGTGAGGAGGAGCGCGGCCGTGAGGGATGGTTTCGTCGCATCGTGCGCAGAACGCTATCGCGCCCTGATCGATCCGCGGTCCGGTTCGCTTGGCGCGGATGCCCTTTCGTGGGCGGGCCTGTTCCTGTGCGGCATCAGCGCATGCATCGATGCGCGGGTCGAGATGCACGACATGCAGCCGCTTCTGGGCGCACCGAACGGCAGCCCTGCGGCGCAACTCGCCGATCTTCTTCTTTCGCGTGCCGCGCGCGGGGTGGGCGGCGAGGTGCGGTTCGACTGGCCGGAAGGCCCGGCGTGGCTGCGCGAGCGCTTGCCGCTGCGCTATGCACTGGGCGGAACCGGTCCTCAGGCGGCTTGGGTGCTAGGGCAACTTGGGGTCCGCTCCCTGGTCGCCATCGAGGATCGTCACGCGGCAATGCTGCGGTTGATACCGGCCGGCGTTCTGCTGGCGGAAAGCGGGACGCTCAAGACGCCGGATGCAGTGTCCCCGGCTGGTCCGCACATCCCGGAAATCTTCATCTTCGAATTCACCGCCGGCCGCGCGATCGGCGCCGTCGTGCCGACCCGCTCCTCACGTGTCATCGTGCGCTTCTGCGACCGCGGAATTCAGCATGACCAGGATTTCGAGACCATGTCGCGCCGGCTGGCGCCGTCAGCCGCAGCCGGGCTTCTTGCCGGGCTGAACGACGAGGCGGTGGAGAATGTCGGCGCCGCCAGCCGGCACGTCTTCGCTCTCAGCCGCGACTGGAAGGCAGCCGGCCTCAAGACGATCCATTTCGAGCTGGCGGGCTATGCCACGCAGCAGGCAGTCGAGGAGCTTTTTTCCCATTCCCGCGGTGCGATCACCTCGCTCGGAATGAGCCATTCCGAACTGCTCGCCATGAGCCCGTCCGCCCACCATCCCATGGAGGCTCTTGTGGCGCTAGGCGAGCGTCTCGATCTCGAGCGGGTGTGCGTGCATGCCGATACATGGGCCGCCGCCGCAACCTTGAACGATCCAAAGGAAGAGGAACGCGCACTGATGGCAGGCTGCGCTATCGCCAGCGCCAGGGCGGCGAATGGAGAACCCGCGCGAACCATCGCGATCGCACCGACGGCCGAATTCCATCCACTTCCTTTCGAAACGCCCGTCCGCAAGGGACGCTGGACCTTCGTTGCCTGCGCTTCTCCCTACTTGGAGAAGCCAGTGACGACGCTCGGCCTGGGTGACAGCTTCACCGCAGGCTGTCTGCTCATCCTCGGACAACACCGTCACGCCGACGCCGGTCCCGCACTCCAACGCGCCTGAAGGACAAATTCCATGTTTCTCGAACGGTTCCGACTTGACGAAAAAACTGCCTTCATCACCGGCGGCGGCCGCGGCATCGGCCTGTCGACGGCCGAAGCGCTCGCGGAGGCTGGCGCACGGGTTACCATATCGGACATGGATCCTCAGGTGTTGGAGGCGGGGCGTGACGAGCTAAAGCGGAAGGGCCACCAGGTCGAAGCGGTACAGCTCGACGTAACCGATTCCAAGGCCGTTGCCGCAGCCGCTCGATCTGCCAATGAGCGTCACGGCGCGGTCGATATCCTGATCGCCAATGCGGGGATCGCCTGGCCCGACACAGGCGGGGAGGATATGAGCGACGACGTATGGCTGAAGGTGATCGACGTCGACCTGAATGGCGCCTATTGGTCATGCCGGGAATTCGCAAGACCCATGCTCGAACGTGGCCGTGGCGCGATCGTCACGCTGGGTTCCATGTCCGGATTGATTTCCAACAAGCCGCAGCGTCAGGTGCACTACAACACCGCAAAGGCCGCCGTTCACCACATGACACGCAGCCTTGCCGGAGAATGGGCCGAGCGCGGCGTGAGGATAAACTGTGTCGCGCCGACCTATGTCGATACTGTCATGTCGCGCGGCGGCTTCACTGACAACAAGCTGATGCCGGTGTGGATGGAGATGACGCCGATGAAGCGCGTTGCGCGCCCCGACGAGATTGCCGCTTCCATCCTCTTCCTTGCCTCGGATGCTGCGAGCGCTATGACCGGCGCGGTTGTGGTTGTGGATTGCGGCTATACGATTTGGTAGAGATTGAACGATCTGGCCTGAAATCCGTCGCCGTCGGCTACCGAGCGGGTGAAGCATGGACTCTCCAAGCAGACGCGTCGAGATGCTTCCCGCCAAGCGGCGGGCTCTCATCCTGGAGCACCTGCGGGTCAGCGGGGCGGCCAGCATCCAGGAGCTCGCCGACACGATTGGCGGATCGCAATCAACGGTAAGGCGCGATCTCGAACACCTGGTGGAAAAGGGGTATCTCGAACGCACCCACGGTGGCGCACATTTGCTGCAGCCGATGCGCGCCACCTTCGAACGCGAGATGACCGTCAATGCGGAACTGCAGCACGCCGAGAAGGTAGCGATCGGGCGCGAGGCCGCGCAGCGCCTGAGTGCTCGCGACAGCGTCATCTTCGACAGTTCCTCGACCGTCATGGAGGTGGTGCGCGCCGCCGCCGAGCGGGATTTGCCGCTGACCGTGGTGACGAACAGTCTCCAGATCGCCGATTTCGCGGCCGACATCAAATCCTGGCGCATCATCCTGCCGGGCGGCACTGTCCGTCCTGGCTATCGGCACCTTGCCGGTGAGCCGGGCGAGAGTTTCATCAGAACGCTTCATGCCGACCTCTGCATGACCGGCGCTTCGGCCGTCACGGGCACGCTGCTGACGGAAACCTCGCTCGAGGTGGCGTCGCTCAAGCGCGCCATGATCTCTTCCGCCCGCAAGACGATCCTGCTCGTCGACAGCTCGAAGTTCACCGCACCTGGTTTCTGCACGCTTTCGGATATTTCCGAAATCGACGAGGTGATCACCGACGAGGGCATTTCCCAGGACGCACTTTCGTCCTTGCGCTCCGCTGAGCGAAAAGTGACGGTGGTTAGCGCCAGCTCTTTGCCGGCTTCAGGGCGTTCCAAATTGTGATGGCCTGACGACGGGACGCTCGGTTGATTCGAGTGCATCCGACGCGGCAAAGTGAGCGTTGGCGGTCGCGACCTGTTCGCTGCAGGCAGGAATTTCGTTGTCCCGTAGAGTGCGCCTCGCCGCGCGCAGGCGTAAGTTGCATGTCGATTGGCACATTGAAACGACGCGGGAAATTCGCCGCGCTTCTCCATCTCGTAGTTGTTGAGGCTTGAAATGGCGCTGGTCGGTTTCCACACCGTCGCCGGGCAGCTGCAGCCCGTCTCGCGGACCTTCGAATCCTTCCATCCTTTCATCGGGAAGGCTTGTCATCGGGAAGGCTTGGGCGCTGATCCCCCGCGATGCTATAGCGAGGCGGGTTCGCGCATCACGGCAACATCTCTGGCCGCGAGGAATGCGATGATCTCGTCGTCGATCGCCTCCATGTTGGCTTCGCGAAACTTGTCGTGCGTGCCCGGGACGACAACGGTTTTTATCCTGGTTTTTTCAGACGCCCAGCCCCTGTATTGCTCCACCGTTGCGGCGCTCCATTCCGAACTGGCGAGAACCAGGATATCGCAGGGGTAAGACGAAGGCGAGAATCCGGCAGCGGCGCGGACGAGGGCGCTCTTGAATGCTTTCTGCCGGGTGTGACGCCCGATGCGCGTTTGTCCCAGCCCAGCGGCATGCAAGCCGTCGCGAAGCAGGCGCCAATAGACGACCTTGCGCGTGATCTGGCGCCGCCTGCTGGCGGTCATGCGGTCGTCCGGTATCGGCTTCAGCCAGGCCGAACCGAGCGGCGGCGGATCGATGAGCAGCAGCGCAGGCCGCTCGCCAGTCACTTCATAGGTGAGGCGCCCGACCTCGATCGCAAGCAAACCGCCAAGGCAGATGCCGCCGATTATATGTGGGTGTCGGCCTGTCACTGAGGTCAGGCCTTCAAAATAGTTGGCGCTTATTTCGTCCAGATTGGAATACGGTGTTTCGCCGGGCTCAAGACCCATGCCGCGCACGGCCATCACCGCGTATTTCTCCTTGAGGCGCTTTCCGAAGCGATTGGCGAACAGCGCCGATCCCGAAATGCCGTGGATCATTGCGATCGGCTCATGGCCGGAACCGCCGGATACCGGCACAATGAGTTGCCGTGCGGGGTGGGTTGGCGTCAAGGACGCGACCAGCCTGCCAAATTCACGCGGCGTCGGCGCCGCCAGCAGGACCGAAGTCTGGAGCTTGATGCCGAACCGGTTTTGGACGGCAAGAACGAGAGTTTCGGCGGTCAGCGAATCGCCCCCGAGATCGAAGAAACTATCGTCGATGTCCGCGGTCGGAATTTGCAGTTCCGTGGCGAAGATGCCGGCAATAACATGCGCGGGACCGTCGCTAGGTATCGCACGGATAGGCTGGATAATTGGCCGCACGTTCATCGGCAAGCCCCCTGGATCGATGATCGTCCGCCTTTTGGGAAGCGTGGCGGTACATCGAATGCTTGCGTGCTTTTAACTCACAGCCTGTGCGGCTAACAAGGACTCATCGCAGCGACCAAGCGGGCGCTGTTCCTTTGATCGAGAGACGCAGCAGGTATGCCGATCCTGAATGGTCGCTCGCCTTTCACCGAATACCAGCCCAGGCAAAAAGCCCTTTCCATCTCTTGATCAGTTTTGCAGTTGGCCCGTTCACTTTCCTGTCGGACGATTGCGCGGTCTGGCCGTTGTTGGTGGGGCCACTAGGTGCCTGCAAATATTGCTGCAGAAGCAGCCTGTCTATCTTGCCGGTTGGCGTCAGCGGCAACGACTCGATCGCGTGGATTCGGCTCGGAATTTTCCACTGTGGGAGGATCGACCTCAAGCTGGCCCTTAATGCGTCAGTCTGAAACAAGGCTCCCTGTTTTATCACGACGAAGGCGGCAAGGGAGTGCGCATCCTGGCGAAGTTCGGTGATGACCGCGACTTCATTCACCATTGGAAGCAGCAGGAAAGCCTGCTCGATTTCCCGCGTTTCAACGCGATACCCGCGAATCTTGACCTGGTCGTCGCGCCGTCCGAGGAATTCAAGACCGTTGCTCGATAAACGCCCGATATCGCCGGTGTGAAACACACGCTGGTCGGGAAAATTGAGGTCGGTGCCGAAATGCTTTGCCGTTTCGGACGCCTGCCGCCAATAACCGTCTGCCAGGAAAGCGCTGCGGACGACGAGTTCGCCGACGCCTCCCTGTTCGACCGGCTGGCCATCTTCATCGACGACCAGGAGAGACTTGTCCGCGACTGGTCGCGGCGCCGGTACCGTGCCTGGCGCGAGCAACTCGCCCGGAGCTACCGAAGCCACCGCGATGTGACCGGCTTCGGTGGAAGAGAAGCGATGGCGCAAGGCACAGGACGTCGCGAAGTGATGGCGCCATTGCTCGACGTCCGAGGCAACGACCGTTTGACCCGCCAGCGCCACCAAGCGTACCGATGGATGCAGGCCCGAGCCCGCGAGCATCGACAGATACTTGCGAAACAACATCACCGGAGGGTGCAGTAAGGTTACGCGACGCTTATCAATCCACGCCCCGAGACCACCGAGACCACCCGATGCAGCATCGTAGAGTTCCAGCGTGGCCCCGTTGAGAAGCGCGCCGAAGACGTCCGCCTCCGATGAGGCGAAACTGCAATATGTCAGGAGGGACTGCCGGTCTGTGGAGTTCACCCCGTCATACCGGGCACAAAGCCAGGCCCGATGCAGCACGGTGCGATGGCTTTTCACGACCCCCTTCGGCCGCCCGGTGCTTCCAGAGGTGTAGAAGATTGCGGCCGGGTCACCCGGGTCCATCGGAATATGCAACGCATCAGCCGAATAACGCGCGTCGATGTCCTCAACCAGGAGAACCCGCCTGTGGTCATCGACAAGGTCATGCGCGGCAGGCGCGTGAGACGCATCGGTAAGCAGCAGATCCGGCGCCGCATCGCTGAGTATGTCGCGCTGTGCTGCAAGCGGCATACCAGGATGGACGCAAAGGAATGCCTTTGCCGCCTTGAGCGCCGCCAGCGCGCAGATCACCATGTCCGGCGAATGGTCGACAAGATAGGCGACGCATCCGCGCCCGGGCTGCGTGTGCTCGAGGATTGCCCGGGCCAGCTGATTGGAACGTCGTTCAACGTCGTCGTATGTCCATCGATGCCGGTCGCCGCCAATCGCCACGTGCGAGCCATACCTGCGGACCACTGTGTCGAAACGCGCCGGGATGGTCTGCTCCAGCTCGGCCCGGTCGAACGCCATCATGCGACCATTCAGATCGGGCGCGGGATCGTGCAAGTGTTCAGCCATGGCCCTCTGCAAGCTGGTTTTCGGTCACGGCACTCAGTTCGGCGTCGAGCTTTGCCTTCCGTCCATAGGCGACGAGAGCCCTGTAAGTTGATGAGCGCAACTGCACTCCTTCCCTCAGGCTCTCCTCGCGGGCGCGCAATTCCATTTCGCCGGGGATCAGGATTTCGGTGGCGCCTTCGGCACGTTCGCCGTTCCTGGTCTGCTCGATCAGGCGGTCGACGCGCTCGGTGAATTCCGACGCCGGCATGAATCGCTGTGGATCCAGCGCCATGAAGAAATGGCCGTAGTCGGGCGCCTGGGCGCTCTCGCGCAATCTGTCCTGATGGTGATCGCTGCCAAAACCCGCGCCGCTGAGCACGCCCGCAAGCACCTCCATCACCAGGGCCAGGCCATATCCCTTGTGTCCGCCGATCGGCACGCCAAGCCCTGCGGCGAGATCGCCGAGATCGGTCGAAGGGCGCCCCGACCGGTCGAGTATCCAGCCCGGCGGCAACGGACTGCCTTCCGCCACGGACAGGCCGATCTTGCCGCGAGGCGCGACGCTCATGGCGACGTCGAGAAGGATAGGGAAATGTCGCCCTGCCGGAATGCCGACACCGAGCGGATTGTTGCCGAATGTCGGCGTGACCCCGCCCGTTGGTGCCAGGATCAGCGGTCCGTTGGTCGTGCAGAGCCCAATGAGACCGTTCTTCGCTGCCTGCCAGACATAGTGGCCGGCGGCGCCGAAATGGTTGGAGCGGCGGACGCCGACAATTCCAACGCCGTGCCTGCCCGCCTTTTGAATGGCGAGGTCCATCGCCACCGTGCTGACCCACTGGCCCGGGCCGTTGTCGCCATCGATCCGCGCGATGGCGGCGGTCTCGTGCTCGATCCGTATTTGAGGATCGGCGTTGATCTTGCCCGAGGCAATCCGCACGGCATAACGCGGAATGCTGACCATGTCGTGCGTCGGCTGTCCGCGCAGGCTCGCCTCGAGTTGGACTTCCGCGACGATTTCCGCACCCTTGAGGCTCAATCCAGCCCGTGTCAGCGCTTCGCGACCGTAGGCGCGAAGGCTTTCAATCGTCACCAGAATTTTCCCGCCATTTCCGCTCGATGCCGGTGCAGCCGCGACGGTTGGCCCGATGTCATGCCGCGCCTGGGCGACTGCGCGAGCCAGATCGGTGATCGTCTGATGCTGATAGAGCTGACGCAGATCGACGTGCAGACCGGCCCTGCTGGCTTCGACAACAACATTGATGCTCAGGATGGAATTGCCGCCTAGGTCGAAGAAGTTGTCGTGTAGCCCAACCTCATCGAGCCGCAACACCTTTTTCCAGACCCCCGTCAGGATCGTCTCGTCATCGGTTGGCGCGACCACGCGCAGATCGACCCGGCTGGAGGGATGCGTCGCGACAGTTGACCGAGCCGTCTGCGCCTCCTTGGTGAGCAGTGCCCGTCGGTCGACTTTTCCGTTCGACGTGCGAGGCAAGCGCTGCAGCATGACGATGCGTTGCGGCAGCATGTATTCCGGGAGCTGCTGCTTCAGAAATTCGCGCAGGCGCCCGGACAGAGCAGGCACTGGCGCATCATGCTGCTCATTGGCCGCAACGAAGGCCACCAGACGTTTGCGATCGCCGATATTATCGTCTGCGGCAGCATCCTCCACCACGCCGACGACACATTCGCGCACGTCCTGGTGTGTGTGAATCGCAGCCTCGATCTCGCCCAGTTCGATACGGAAACCGCGAATCTTCACCTGTTCGTCGGCGCGGCCGAGAATTTCGATCGTCCCGTCAGGCCGGTATCGGGCCAGATCGCCGGTTCGATGGAGCCGCGCGCCGTCATGCGGGCTGAACGGATTTCGGACGAAGTTCTTCGCCGTATGCTCCGGATGATTGATGTAGCCGGCTCCTATACCGGCGCCGCCGACATACAAGTGACCGCCGATGCCAACCGGCACCGGGCGGCGGGACGTGTCCAGCACATAGGCCTGCGTATTGGCAATCGGCCGACCGATCGGGACGACCTTCGCCGCGCCGCCCTCGGCCGGGACGGGATAGATCATCACGATCCCTGTCGTCTCGGTCTGGCCGAACATATTGACGAATCTTGTCCCGGGTCTGCAGAGGTGCCGCCATTTTTCGATCAAGGCGCTGGGCAAGGGCTCGCTGGCTGAAAGCACGAGCCATAGCTGATTGTCGAGCAAGCTTGCCCGCACGGGTTGATCGAGCGACATCAAGACCTGCAGGCAGACGGCCGAGAATGATGGAACAAGGTCCAGCACTGATACGCGCTGGTGGCGTACCATCTCGAACAGCAAATGCGGATCGCGGAGTTCCTCGGCCGAAGCAACGGCCACGGCCGCACCGCAGGAGAGCGGAACGGCAAACTGCCGTATCGAGGAGGAAAACGAGAACGAAGCCGTGTGCAGGTAGATGTCGTCCGGACGGATTGCGACAGCGCGGACCATCGCCTGCGCATAGTGGCCGACATTCGCCTGCGTGATCATCGCGCCTTTGGGTTTGCCTGTGGAGCCTGACGTGTAGATCACGTAGGCAAGCGCGTCGGACGCAGGGATGGTGCCAACGTTGTGACTGTCCTGCAGCGCTAGGGAAGCATGGCAGGCGTCGATGCAGATGGTTCGGGTGTGGTCGGAGCTGTCGATGGCCATCGACTGAAACGTGGAGGGGAATTTTGGCAGCAGCGATGTCTCGGTGATGAGCAAGCTCACGCCGGCGTCACGCAGCATAAAAGCAATACGTTCGGACGGATGTTCGGGGTCGAGGGGCAGAAACGCACCGCCGGCCTTCCACACCCCGAGCAGCACCGCCAGCATCTCGGCAGACCTCGGCAGGCAGATCGCTGTCAATGTCTCGCGGGCAACGCCGCGGCTGCGAAAATACCGCGCGAACCGGCTGGCTCGCTCGTTGAGCTCCCGATAAGTGAACTGCCGGTCCCCGCCCAGCACGGCTGTGGCATCAGGTGTTCGCTCGACCTGCGCCTCGAACAGCTGGACATAATCCTGCCCCAGCAATTCGCTGGCTTCGGTGTGGTTCCAGTCGATTTCGATCTGGCGGCGGTCGACCTCAGGCAACAGGGACAGTTCCGACAGTCTTTGCCCGGGATCGCTTCCTATGCTTTCGAGCAAGGTCTGGAAATGCCGTGCCAGCCGGTCGATCGTGGCCGGCTCGTACAGATCAGCGTTGAATTGCCAAGTCGCGGACATCCCTTCCGGGGTTTCCGACAGGTACAGAGTGAGGTCGAACTTCGCCGTCACTTTGTCGATGCGCACAGGTTGCGCTGAGAGACCTTGCGCGAGATCGAAGCAAGGTCCCGCCACGTGATCAGTTGCCGACTGAGCGGGCAAGACCGAGCCTGGCAACCCCGGGATGTTCTGAAACGCGAACATGACTTGGAACAACGGCGCGCGGCGGGGATCGCGCGGGATATTCAACTGTTCAACGATGCGCTCGAGAGGAACATCCTGGTGCGCGTAGGCGTCAAGCGCCGTCGACCGGACGCGGCCGAGCAATTCCAGGAATGACGGGTCGCCCGCAAGCGGCGTTCGCAAAACCAGCGTGTTGGCGAAGAGCCCGATCAGCGGCTCCAACTCCTTGCTCGGGCGGTTTGCGATCGGCACGCCGACGGCGCAATCGTCTTGCCCGTTGTAGCGATGGAGCAATGTCTTGAAGGCCGCCAGAAACGTCATGAACACGGTCGCGTTATGGCTTTGACCCAGCGCCTTCAGTCGATCCGTCGTTTGACGGTCGATCAGGGCCTGTATGGTGCCGCCGCGATAGGATTGAATGGCCGGGCGAGGGCGGTCCGTCGGAAGCGTGAAGGCCGGCGGCATCTCGTTGAGCTGCCGGATCCAGTAACCAGTCTGGCGCTCGAATTCGCCGGCCTCGACGCCGTGCTGCTGCCAGGCTGCGAAGTCGCCGTACTGAAGCGGCAAGTCGTCGAGCGGCGACGCCCTGTCGTCATAAAATGCTTCGTACAGTTGCCTCAACTCGGTGTAGAGCACGCCGATCGACCAGCCGTCGGAAACGATGTGGTGCATCGTCAGAAGCAGGACGTGCTCGTCGGATGTCAGCCGGATCAGCTTGGCGCGAAACAGGGGACCTTGCGCCAGGTCGAACGGTTCGCCAGCGTCCTGGCTGGCGAGGTGCTTTGCCTCGGCGGTTCGTGCGTCCGCTTTGTGGCCGGACAGATCAATCGTCACCAGCCTGGTTTCCTGAAATTCGGAAACCACTTGCACTGGTCCGCCCTCGCGCATGTAAAAGGTCGTGCGCAGGATGTCGTGACGTCGGCGAATTTCATCGAGGCTCTGTGCCAATGCACGCTCGTCGAGCGGTCCTGTCAGCCGGAGCGAGGCCGACATGTTGTAGGCGCCGCCGGCACCCATTCGATCGAGAAAATAGACGCGCTGTTGTGCGGAGGAGAGCCGTGCGAGCGTGCCCTCTTGGCGCCGGGGAATGTGTTTCGTGGCCTGCGCACGGGTCGTCGATCCTTGCTCCAGTCGCGCTCTGCCATCCGCGACGAGATCGGCCATCTGCTCGCCGATGCGCTCCGAAAGTCGCGCAGTGGTCGGGCGTTCAAACATGCAATCGATCGGCAACGTAACCTGGAATATCTCCTGCAACCTGGCGAGAACCTGCATGGCGATAAGTGAATGACCGCCCAGGTCGAGGAAATCGTCATGAATGCCGGGCGGTTCGATTCCCAGAACTTCGGCAAAAACCGCCGCCACCCGGCGCTCAGTGGCGGTTCGGGCAATCACTTTGCCAGTCTGTGGCGGATCGCGTTGAGCGTTCTGTTGTTGCGGATCGAGCGTCAGGGCCAGATGTTTGCGATTGACCTTTCCGCTGGAATCGGCGGGGATCTCATCCACCACAACGATCCACTGCGGCACCTTCGAGCGTGCCAGCCGCTCGGCGACAAAGCCGCGGATCTGCTGAACCGGCGTAAATTGTTTCTGCCCCGCCTTGAGCACGACCGCTGCGGCGACCGTCTCGCCGAGCACCGGGTGGGGAACGCCGAAAACAACCGCCTGTCCGATCGCGGCATGCTGGAGCAGGATCTGCTCCACCAGCCGCGGCGAGATCTTTTCGCCGCCGTGATTGATGATATCCTTCAGGCGGCCGGTGACGAACAGATAACCTTCGGCATCGAGGTGGCCTATGTCGCCTGTCCGCAGCCAGCCATCGATGAAAGCGGCTTGGTTGTCAGTGCGATCATCATAATCGTGCATGACATTTGGGCCGCGAATGACCACCTCGCCACTCCCGCCGGGCGGCAACAGACGTCCGGCTTCATCCATAATGGCAATTTCTGGACCGGCAGCCTTGCCCACGGAGCCTGGCTTGCGTTCGAACGGCGGAAGGCGATTGCTCGCAATCTGCGGCGCCGCCTCGGTCATCCCGTAGGCTTCGACAAACGGTACGCCGAACGCGCTTTCGGTATCCGCGATCAGCTGTGGCGGCATTGGCGCCGAAGCCGAGCGAATGAAGCGCAATCCGCTCTGACGCGGGTCTTCGCGGCAGAGACGGATCTGATCGAGGATCGTGCGATGCACGGCCGGGGAAGCCGTATACCAGGTCGGCTTGAGGTCGCTGAGACAGCTAAAGAAGCGGTCGGCGGAAAAGCCCTCCACGCTGATATAAGAGCCTCCGCATACCAGCGATGACAAAAGGCTGCTGATGCCATGGATATGAAACAGGGGCATCATGCCCAAGCACCGGTCGGTGTGCCGGAGATCCACCGCCGCGCAAATGTTGCGCGCCGAAACGCAAAGGTTTCGATGTGTCAGCGGTACCAGCTTGGGCCGCGCAGACGTGCCCGATGTGAACAAGAGCAGTGCGGCATCGTCAGGCGCAGCCAACGGCTGGTCACCGCGATGCCCTCGACCAGCGGCTGTCAGCGAGAAGGTCCCGGCCGCCGCATCGGGCTGCGAAACGAGTTGCAGGATCCGGATGTTCAGAGACGCCGCCAAGGCGAGCAACGGCGATTCCCAGCCGTGCGGCACGATCAGGACTTGGGCACCTAGCGCGCTGAGCTGTGCTTCAAGCTCAGATGCGGGCCATGCCGGGTTCAGCGGAGCGCATGCCGCATTGGCTGCCACCGCCACGATCGCAACCGCTGCTTCCGCTCCTTCGGGCAGGATGAGCGCGACGCGGCCCGTTGGCCCGACAGCTTCCAGCGCCAGCTTTTCGCCGACATAGTGGATCTGGCGCCCCAGCCCTTCATAGGTGAGGGGTGGGCGTCCCGCGGCCAGAACGGCCACCGATTGCGGATTGTGTCCGGCATGGCGGTCCACATGGCCACGTATAGTGTCCATCAGATACCGCTCCGGGATCGAGGTTGATTAGGAATAGAGCCCATGCCGGGTTCACTGAGTGCTGGCTGGCTGCGTGGCTGTCAATGCGCAGAGACGTCAAAACACGAGAACAAGGTTCCATCGCTGTTGCCGAAGCGGCCTTCAAAGCAGCCATTGTCGGCCGCCGCCAGGCGGCTTGATCGAATGACCATGGCTTTGGCGTTCTCCACATCCAGTTCGATACGAACATCATGAAACGTCAAAAAGCGCCGGTTGAGCGGGAAATGCATTTTGTAGAAGGCTTCCTTTATCACGAACAGAAGCTTTGGCAGGTCGTAGCCTAGGCGCCCTTCGATCACGTCCCGCTCTTTCAATTCCGAAGCAAGCGACACCAGTTTTGTCAGTTCGTCGGAAAGCGGAGAATCTTCCTCGATGTCGATTCCGATGCCGAGGCAATCGGCGGACAATCCGACGGCGACAGCGCACAGGCTTCGGGTATGAGAGATTGAACCGACAATACCTGTCGGCCAGACCGGCGCCCGATCGTGTCCAATCGGGATGACGCTTTCAGGAATGCCCAGGCCCCGCAATGCCTGCCTTGCGTAAATGCGTCCGGCGCGAAACTCACGACGTCGCGCCGGCACGACATTGCCCAGAGACAGTTCTTCTTCGAGCAGCCAATCTCGATCTGCTGGTTTGAAATCGCCGCCCTCGATGACGATGCCATCCGCAACCAATTGTCGAATGGCTGCTATCAGGCGGACTGGCGAAGAGTCGTCGCGGACTTTCGGTTCACCAGGCAATACCACTCCTTCACCGATCCAAACTGCTGCTGTCTTGCGTTGTAACAGAACGTCGACGAACCGGGCAACGCCAGGTTGCCCAGGGCACCCGTTTAGCGAGGCCCGCCCGCCAAGGTGCGCGTCATCGTAGTGGATCGGTTATGACGCAATCGGCCTGTCGATGCTTTTCATCGCCCACGATCTTCGCGTGGCGTCGGTAATCGCCAGCCGCGTTGTCGTCATGCAAGGTGGAAAGATCGTGGAGAACGGGTCCGTGGAGCGGGTGCTTGCGCATCCTCAATCCGACTACACGCGTGCCCTGCTGGCTTCGGTCCCGGGACTTTCCTGGGAGCGTAGCCGCAGGGAACCAAGCCGGGATACTGCTCTCCACGCGAACCTGCCGAAAGCGAGCCAACTGCCAAACGACCACATAAGTTTATTCGTTTTTGACCAATACGCGCCGGCGAATTCCTGTAATCTTCAGAAAAACACCGGGCTAACCGGGCCAACCAGAAAGGTCGGGGAATGAAATACGTCGTCGATACGATCGGCGGTCCCGCAGGCGGTGATGCCTGGCAAGCCGCTGTTACCGAAGCCTATTTTCCGCTCGACACCGAGTATCGGAACCGTCGCGAATTTTCAGGCACGCTGGAAACCTTCTCTCTCGGGCTCGTCAGCGTGTCTAAAATGCGCTGCGATGCTGTAAGCTATCGTCGCCATCGCCGCCACTTCCTCAACGAGCGTGACGCCAGCCTGCTCATCACCATCCCGGAGATATCGGAGGTGAATTTCTCGCAAGGGTCGAGGACCGTCAATTGCGGTCCGGGGGGCTTCCTCGTTGAGAGGGGAGATGCGCCTTACGAATTCTGGCACGGCAAGCCAAACGCGCTGTGGGTCCTGAAGGTGCCGTCATCGAGCGTTCGGGCACGGATCGGATCCGCCGAACGGCTCAGCGCGCTCAGTTTCGACGCGACCAAAGGCATCGCCGCGCTCTTCCTCGACACGGTGCGAACCACGATCGGCCATGTCGATGACATTAGTGAAGCTGCCCGTGAGATGATGGGCAGGCACATCCTGGAAATGCTGTGCCTGTCGATCGTGAGTGACGATCGCGTGCTGGACAGCAGCATCTCGTCGATCCGGGCCGGCCATTTGCATCGCGCCGAGCAGTATATTCGCGACAACCTGAAGAATTCCGGCCTCGGCCCGCAGGCTGTGGCTGATGCCTGCGGCATCTCCCTGCGTTACCTGCAGGTTCTTTTTCAGGACAGCAACCAGTCGATCAACGGCTTCATCCGCGACGCCCGGCTTGAACTTTGCGCCGAGGAGCTGATGTCGGTGACCAACATCAGCAGCGTTGCCGAGATCGCTTACCGCTGGGGCTTCGCCGACCAGTCTCAGTTCTGCAAGCACTACCGGACGCGGTTCGGCTGCGCACCGACCGATACCCGTCGCGAAGCAGCGAGCCGGGCGGGTCGCGCTTCGACCTCGAGAGAGCGGCACTAGACCCGACGAAGTCCGGGCCAATTCCACCATTTACTGCGACGTCACCCCGGCAAGGGGCGATGGGGCCGGGCTTTGCCCGCAAAGACCCTACGAAGGAACTGTCATGAGCCGAATAAGAGTTGCCGTCGATGTCGGAGGGACCTTCACCGACATCTGTATCATGGACGAAGATAGCGGCGCGATCCGCATCGAGAAGACCGCCTCCACGCCTGATGATCCCATGCAGGCCATCATGAATGGCGTGGAGCAGGGCCGCATCGATCTTTCCGAGGTGACGATGTTCTCTCATGGCACGACGGTTGCCACCAATGCGCTGATCACCCGCCGCCTGCCACGCACCGCAATGGTCTGCACCGAGGGTTTCCGTGACGTTGTCGAGATCCGTCGCGCCAACAAGGAAGACCTCTGGGACACCTACAAGGATGTCGCCAAGCCCTATATCCCGCGCCGCGACCGGCTGACAGTCCGGGAACGGGTCAGTGCCGAGGGCACGATCCTGGAAGCGCTGGACGAAGAGGCTGCGCGCCGCGTCGCGGAAATTCTCGTGAAACGGCAGGTCAAGTCCGTAGCCGTCTGCTTCATGAACTCCTATGTCAACGGCGCCAATGAGCGCCGCATGCGTGAGATCCTGAAGGAGGCCATGCCGGATCTGCCGGTCTCGATCTCCTCGGAGGTGATGCCGGAAATCTTCGAGCACGAGCGTTTTTCCACCACCATGGCGAACGCCGTCTGCGCCCCGGTCGTCGTCGACTACGTGTCGCGTCTCGGAGAAAAGCTTGCAGCGGCCGGATACAAGCGAGATCTCCTGTTGCTGCACAGCGGTGGCGGGGTCATGACACCCGCAAGCGTCAGGGATTTCTCAGCTCGGCTCGCAGGATCGGGCATCGCTGCCGGCGCGATCGCAAGCCGCTTCATCGGAAATCTCTGTGGCTTCCCGAACTCGATCGGCTTCGACATGGGCGGTACCAGCACCGACGTCTCGCTCGCATGGAACGGGGAGTCGCGCATCACAAAAGACTGGTACATCGAATTCGGATATCCGATCCGCTTCCCCTCCATCGAGGTGCTGACCATCGGTGCAGGCGGCGGGTCGTTGGCATGGCAGGACGAAGGCGGCAGCTTACGCAACGGACCGCAGTCTGCCGGCGCTTTTCCAGGTCCGGCCTGCTACAAGAATGGCAACCGCACTGCCACCAACACCGACGCCAATGTCGTGCTCGGCCGTCTCGGCACCAGCCTTGCGGGCGGCAAGATCACGCTCGACCCCGCCTTGGCCGCCCAGGCGGTGCAGGAGACGGTGGCGGCACCCTTCGGCATGGAAATCCACAAAGCGGCCGAGGCGATCATCGCCGTCGCCAACGCCAATATGGGCAATGCCGTCCGGCTTCTCTCCATCAGCCGAGGCTATGACCCGCGCGACTTTGCGCTCGTCGCATTCGGCGGTGCAGGCGCCTTGCACGGAGCTGCCGTGGCGAAGGAGCTTTCGATTCCAACCGTGATCGTGCCGCCCAATCCCGGCGTCACCTCCGCGCTCGGTTGCCTTCTCGTCGACGTGCAGCACGATTTCTCCGAAAGCTTCATGGCCGATGCTTCGACGGTCTCGCCCGCCGAGATGCAGACAGCCTTTGTTCTGATGGAAGAACAGGCCGTTGAGCGTCTGACCCATGAGGGCGTGGCGCGGGAAGACATGGCGCTGCAGCGCACGGTCGAGATGATGTACCAGGGACAGTGGCGCTCGCTTGCGGTGTCAGCGCCGGCGCGGATCGAGAGCATCTGCTCGCTGATCGAGGCATTCCACAACGAGCACGAACGCGAGTTCAACTACCGCCGCGAAGAGGCGCCGGTGTCGATCTTCCGCATCGCGGTCAAGGCGATCGGCATCGTTCCGAAAGCCGAGATTCCGCGGCACGAAGTCTCGCCGCATGAGCCAGATCCGGTTGGCCGCCGCAGCGTCTGGTTCGACGGCGCATCCCATGACGCGGCCGTGTATGAGCGTGAGCAACTCAGCGCCGGCGCTGCCTTCACAGGGCCCGCCATTGTCGAACAGTTCGATTCCACCACCGTGGTTCCGCCGGGAATGAGCGCGACCGTCGATGGCTTCCTGAACATTCTCATCGTGACGAAAGGCTGAGACATGACAAAGCTGATTGAAACGAGCCCTGGCCTCGATCCGGTAACGTTCGAGGTGCTGAAGAACTCCTTCATCACCACTGTCGACCAGATGGCCGAACAGATGCTTCGCACCTGCTATTCCTTCGTCATCTACAACCGAGACTTTTCGAACGCCCTGCACGACGCCGATGGCAACTCAGTCGCCCAGGGCAACTATGACATCGCGGTCCATGTCGGCACGCTTCACAACACGTGCAAGGAGGTGATCCGAGTCTTCGAAGGCGATATGGCACCCGGCGACGTCTACGCAATCAACGATCCTTATGCCGGCGGTACGCATTTCAGCGATGTTCGGCTCGTCCGGCCGATCTTCGACGAAGACAAACTGATCGGCTTCTCCCAGTCGAACGGACACTGGTCGGATCTCGGCGGCTCGGTGCCGGGTTCCTTCGACGTCACCGCCCGAGACATGTTCCGCGAAGGCCTGCGGATCACGCCGTTGCGCCTTTTCCAGCGCGGCCGCTTCTGCTCCGACGTTGCCAACATGATTGCGGCCAACACGCGCGATCCGGCATCGATCATTGGCGACATCCATTCCCAGGCGCAGGCGACGCAGGCTGCCGAACGCGAGCTGTTGCGGCTGGTCAAGAAGTACGGGCGCGGCCAGGTCATGCGCGGTATGGAGGAGGTTCAGGACTACGTCGAACGTGCCGTGCGAAAGCGTCTCGCGGAGCTGCCCGACGGCACCTGGGAGACGGTCGACTACATCGACCGGGATCTCGGTGCCGGCGAAGGCATGATCCCGATCCGCATCAAGATGACGATCAAGGGCGACACGATCCACTACGATTTTACGGGAAGCCATTCGACCATTGCCTCGATGTACAATTCCGCGCCGGGCGCGACCTTCTCGGCCGTGGTCGCCGGCATGAAGACCTTCTTCCCGGACCTTCCACTCAACAGTGGGTTTTACCGGATGATCGAGGTGACCGCGCCAAAGAACAGCATCGTCAGCGCGGAATGGCCGGTGGCGGTGACCGGGTTCCTGATGCCGTTCGAAAAGATCATGAACGCGATCTTCGAGATGTGGTCGAAGATCATGCCCGAACGCGCTATCGCCTGCGCCTTCAACCTCGAATATCTGCTGGCCGGGGGACGGGACGCGCGCAAACCCGAAAAGCCGATCTTCATGTTCTACGAATGGCTGCCCGGTGGCTGGGGCGGGCGCAACGGCAAGGATGGTGCAGATGTCACCACCGCCTGCTTCGGAACCGGGCTGATGTCGCAACCCAACGAAGGCAACGAGCGGGTGAACCCGACTCGGACGGTCGAGTTCCAGATCAAGCAGGATTCAGCCGGGCCCGGCAAATGGCGGGGCGGCGTCGGCGTGCAGAAAACCTCGTTGTTGCTTGAGGCTGAAAATGCCGTCATGTCCTATATTTGCGACCGCGAGCGCGCTGTCGTCTGGGGTGTCGAAGGAGGCCTGCCGTCGATGCCACACGGCTTGACCATGAAGCGCGCGGGAGAAGAGACCGAGATCTGGCTCGGCTCCGTGTTCTCCGATTACTCCGTCCACACAGGCGACCAATTCGCTCGTCCGACGGCCGGCGGCGGCGGTTTCGGCGATCCACTGGAGCGCGAGCCCCGCAAGGTGATGGAGGACGTGATCGACGACTACGTTTCTCTGGAGCGCGCCAAGATTGACTACGGCGTGGTGATCCGCGAAATCGACCGCGACCTGTGCCAGTACGAAATCGACGATATGGCTACCGAAGCCTGCCGTGCCGACATCCGGGCGAAACGGAAGGACTGGGCACGCATGGATCCTGAGGAGGTCGCGCGCAAATACCGCTCCGGCGAGATCGATACGCTCGATGCGGTTCGGCACTATGCCGTGATCCTCGATTGGGAGACTGGCGAACTCCTTCCCAAAACCACCGCCCAGTTCCGTGAGAGCTTTGAGAAACGGACGGTCAGTCACTGGGCCTGAGCGCTAGAGAGCGCGCCCCAAACCTTGCGGGCGCTCGCAGGGAGTTATCTGTTTTTTAGATACCATTTTCAAGGAATTACTATTTCACAGGAGCCTAAAGCTGGAGCAACAATGTTGCAACGCTGCGAAAGTCGGCTGCTTCCGAGGGGTATGACAGATGGCAACAAGCGTGGGACGATTGTTCACCGCAGCCAGCACTATTGAAGAGGCAATGGCCGCACGCCGGCAAGGTGCGGCGGTGCTTGCCGGCGGCACCTGGATGATGCGTGATCCACGGCGTGGGGTCGACCTTCCCGAGGCGGTGGTCGCACTCCACCGAATACCGGCCTTGTCCAAGGTCGAAATCGGCTCGGACCATGTCGTGATCGGTGCGGCTGTTACCCACGCAGTCCTTGGTCGCGAGTTGCACGGGGCAGCGGGTTTCGAAGGTTTGGTTGCCGCGGCGGAGGGTGCGGCCAATCCCGGCATCCGAAGGGTCGCCACCGTGGGCGGCAACCTTTGTGCCCTCGACTTTGCCGCCGCCGATCTCGCCCCTGCGCTTCTCGTCTGTGAGGCGACGGTGGAACTGGAGACGTTCGAAGGCCCAAAACTCCTCGGTATTTCGGATTTCCTCAAAGACAGGCATACGTTGCTGGCCGAAGCGATTGTGACGAAAATTCATCTGCGCCGCGACCTGGTCGCAAGTGCTCATATCCGCCTGCCGCTTCGGAAAGCTGGCGACTATCCGGTCGCCATCGTCTCCCTCGGGGTGGACAAGGACAAACGATGTCGCATCGCCGTCGGCTCGGTGGAGCCGGTAGCGCGGCGCTGGACGGCGCTCGAACAGGCCATGAGGGCAGGCCCGGCCTCCGCGCTCGATCCGGAACGCGCCGCCGAGCTTGCACTGGAGCACAATGATTTTCAGGGCCGCGACGGCAAGGAAGCGGAGGGTTGGTACCGGCGCCAGGTTCTTCCGTCGCTGGTCAAGCGCGGTGTTGCCGCACTTCTCAAGACCGGGGGCGTGGCATGACCGTGAGATTCCAGCTGAATGGCGAGGACTGCCGCTTTGATGGCGATCCGATGACGCCGCTCGTCGACATCTTGCGGCAGGAACGATTCCTGACGGGGACCAAGGCCGTGTGCCGCGAAGGCTTTTGCGGCGCGTGCACGGTGCATGTCGACGACGAAGCGGTGCCGTCCTGCCTGAAGCCGGTTGGACTCGTCCATGGATGCGCGGTGACGACCATCGAGGGAATGAGTTCTGGAAACCAGGCGCTGCACCCGCTCCAGGTCAATTTCGAGGCGGCCGATGCCGTGCAATGCGGCATGTGTTTTCCGGGAATGGTCATGAGCCTTTCGGCGTTCGTGCGTGACAATCCGCATGCGAGCCGTCCCGAAATCAAGGCGGCGATGGTCGGCAACATCTGCCGCTGCACAGGATATGAGCGGATCGTCGACGCCGTGGCCGAATGCCTCGACCAAGCGCGGAAGGCTGGCCAGTTGGTGGGAGGCACCCATGTCTGAGCTGTCCGCCACGGTGATGAATCTTCCCCGCCGCGATGCGCAGGACAAGCTGCGCGGGCGGACGAAATACACCAACGACCGGATTCGCCCCGACATGTTGCATGCCGTGCTGCTGCGGTCGACCGTTCCCGCGGGGCGTATCCGCAAGCTCGACGTTTCGGCGGCACTGCGCTGTCCTGGCGTGCGCGCGGTGGCGACCGGCGCCGATGCGCCGGGACTCTACGGCATCGGCATTGCCGATCATCCGCTCTTGGCGATCGACACGATCCGCTATCACGGCGAGCCAATCGCCGTCATCGCCGCCGAGACGGAGGAGCAGGCGCGGGCGGCACTTGCCGCCATCATGCTCGAGGTCGAGCCGCTGGCACCGGTGTTCACCATGGCCGAAGCGCTCCAGCCCGCCGCCCGCCTCGTCCACGAGGGCTGGCGCGGCTATGAGGTGATCACGGAGGGCGGTGCACGTGCCGGCAACATCGCATGGGAGGCAAAATCCAGCCGCGGTGACGTCGATGCGGCCTTCGCCCGTCCCGATATACGCATTGTCGAGAGCAGCTTCACCGTCGGTCGGCAGAGCCATGTGCCCTTCGAACCGCGCGTTGCCATCGGCTCCTGGGAGGACGGCCGTGCTCACATCCAGA
This sequence comes from Mesorhizobium sp. M6A.T.Cr.TU.017.01.1.1, assembly GCF_004023115.1. NCBI lineage: Bacteria > Pseudomonadati > Pseudomonadota > Alphaproteobacteria > Hyphomicrobiales > Phyllobacteriaceae > Mesorhizobium > Mesorhizobium sp. M6A.T.Cr.TU.017.01.1.1. The sequence continues at coordinate 25,854 of NZ_RZTA01000016.1, read as the reverse complement.
CCTCGACGCAGGTGCCTTGGACCGTGCGCAACGTCACCGGAAGGGTCATGCAGCTTTCACCCGGGCGTGTGCGGGTCACTGTACCCCCTGTCGGTGGCGGGTTCGGCCTGAAGTTCGATGCGTCCATCGAGCCTATCACGGCACTTCTGGCGCGGATGACCGGGCGCACGGTGGTCCTGGAAAACACCCGGCAGGAAGAGATGGCAACCTGCCTCTGCCGCGAGAATGCGGAAATCCGCATTCGGTCCGCTGTCACCGCCGAAGGATACATCGCCGGGCGCGAAGCGGTCGTGCTGATGGATTGCGGCGCGTATGGCGGTGAGCAGGTCTTCCTGACGACGATGACGGCGCACACGCTGGGCGGCAATTACAGGGTTGGCGCAACGCGGCTCGTCAGCCGCGCCGTATACACCAACACACCACCCAACGGTGCTTTCCGAGCTTGCAACGGCGTCTACAACACATTCGCGTTGGAGCGACACACCGACGAAATCTGCGGTGCGCTAGGCTTCGACCCAATGGAGTTCCGGAAGAAAAATGTCCTGGGAGATGGTGATCTCGGTGCCACGGGCCAGGTTTTCGAGGCCGACGTGCTGGGTCCGATGCTCGATCGTATGGAGGCGTTGCGTGCCAGTACCGGCACATCCGAAGCGAAGGCCGACGGCAGGCTCTATGGAATTGCGACCACGGTCGGCACATGGTTCGTGTTTGTCGGACCCTCGGCGGCAACGGTGAACTTGAACGCCGACGGCAGCGCAACGCTGGTCACGTCGGGTGTGGAGATCGGATCGGGCACGATGGTGCAATCCCTGCCGCAGATGGTGGCTGGGCAGCTTGGCCTCGCTCCCGACCAGGTGATCGTGCGCGAAGCCGATACAGATGCCGCCGGCCTCGATGTCGGCGTTGGCGGTGGGCGCACCACCGTGTCCATTGGTGCTGCGAGCATCGCCGCCTGTGCAGAGGTGCGGGAGAAGCTGCTGCGGACCGCCGGCGGGATGCTCCAGACCCGACCGGAAGACCTGGTGCTGCGGGACGGTCGTGTCGAGATCACCGGACGTCCCGGTTCCGGCATGTCGATCCCCGCCGTCGTCGCCCATGCGCAGGCCACCATCGGCCCGATCACAGGAAGTGGAGCCTTTACCGCCAGGAACACTCCGGCAATGTCCGGCTGCGCCATGGGGCATTTCATCGATGCGCTCGACATCCCCGTCTTCGTCGTTCACGAGGCCGAGGTGGCGGTTGATCCGGACACCGGTCATGTCGAGGTGCTGGCCTATCGCGTGGTTCAAGATGTCGGCCGCGCGCTCAACCCACGCGCCATCCTGGGCCAGATACAGGGCGGCGTGGTGCAGGGGCTGGGCTATGCGTTGCATGAGGAGGTGACGCTCACCGCCGACGGACGCATCGCACAGGACGATTTCGAGACCTATCGCCTGCCGCTGGTGCAGGACGTGGTTCCGGTCGCCGCCGACCTCTACGAGGGCGCGCCGTCGATGGGGCCTCTAGGCGCCAAGGGCGCGGGCGAGGTCCCAATCCTGGCCGTGGGCGCGGCGATCGGCTGTGCGGTGGCGCGCGCCATCGGCAAGCCGGTGCAGCAACTGCCACTGACGCCGCCGCGCGTGCTTCGACTGCTGCACGAGCGCGAACCACCGCCGGAATTCCCGCACATCGCCCCCGGCTGGGCAGCAAACACTCTGGGCTGAGGCAAGCAAACCATGGTCACCCTGAACTGCGACATGGGGGAAAGTTACGGCAACTGGCGCTTCGGCGACGATGCCGGCATCATGCCTCATATCGATTGCGCCAACATCGCCTGCGGCTTCCACGCCTCCGATCCATGGACGATGCTGAAGACCGTGCGGCTCGCGCTTTCTCATGGAAAGCAGGTTGGCGCGCATCCTTCCCTTCCCGATCGCGAGGGGTTCGGTCGGCGCGAAATGAAACTTCAGCCGGAGGAACTGACAGCCGCCTTCCTCTACCAAATCGGTGCGCTGACAGGAATGCTGGCCGCCGAGGGCGGGCAACTCAGCCATGTCAAACCGCATGGCATCATCTACGGCATGGCCGCGCACGACATGGACACTGCCCGGGCGATTGCCGCGGCGGTCAAGCCGTTCGGCATCCCGCTCTTCGGCATGGCAGGAACCTGTCACGAGACGGCAGCAGTTGAACTCGGCGTTGCCTTCGTGGGCGAGTTCTTTCCCGATCTTGCCTACGCTCCCGGCGGCAGCCTGATCATCCCGCGCGTACAGTCGGCCATCGACCTGACGCTTGCCGAGCACCGCATGGTGGGGGCGCTTACCCGACGCGAACTCGTCACCACAGACGGCACGGTCCGCCCGGTCGACTTCGACACCGTCTGCATCCACTCCGATCCGCCGAATGCGCGCGACGTCGCCGCGCTGATGCGGCGGATCATCGACACCCATTCCAAAAGCCTCCCATGATTCATTTTTCCGAATCGTGAAAGCTTCACGCATGGGATCGAGGACTATCTCGAACTCACAGCCCAAACCATTTCCACAAGCCGCTGAGGACTTCCATGGAAGCGCTTTCCAACTCTCTCGCCGCCGCCGACATCGCTACCATCATGCATCCTTACACCAACCTGCGTCAGCACGAAAAAGCCGGGCCGCTGATCATCAGCCGCGGCGACGGCATCCGTGTGTATGACGAACGCGGCAAGGAATATATCGAAGGGCTCGCCGGGCTCTGGTCGGTGGCCGTCGGCTTTTCGGAAAAGCGGTTGGCCGACGCTGCCTATCAGCAAATGCTGAAGCTGCCTTACTACCACATCTTCTCCTCCAAGGCGCATGAGCCGTCCATCCGGCTCGCGGAGAAACTCGTGGAGATGACGCCGGAAAACCTGACGCGTGTTTTCTTCACGTCGTCGGGCTCGGAAGCCAACGACACCATCGTCAAGATGGTGTGGTTCATGAACAACGCGCTGGGCCGGCCCAAAAAGAAGAAATTCCTGGCACGGACCAAGGGCTATCACGGCATCACCGTCGCCTCCGGCAGCCTAACGGGCCTGCCGATCAATCATCGCGACTTCGATCTGCCGGCGATTCCCGTTCGCCACCTGACCTGCCCGCACTTCTATCGTTTCGGCTTGGAAGGCGAAGACGAAGCCGCCTTCACGGCGCGTCTGCTCGCCGAGCTGGAAGCTGTGATCGCGGAAGAAGGGGCTGACACTATCGCAGCCTTCATAGGAGAGCCGCTTATGGCAGCCGGCGGCGTTCTGCCACCGCCGGTCGGGTACTGGGAAGGCGTGGAGAAAATCTGCCGGGCAAATGATATCATTCTGATAGCAGACGAGGTGATCTGTGGTTTCGGGCGGCTCGGCACGCCCTTTGGCTGCCAGAAATTCAGCTTCACGCCCGATATCATGACGCTTTCCAAGCAAATTACCTCCTCCTACATGCCGCTGGCCGCGGTGATGTTCTCGGAGGCGATCTATCAGGCGATCGCCGACAACACCGCAACGATCGGCAATTTCGGCCACGGCTTCACGGCGTCAGGTCATCCGGTTGCCACGGCGGTGGGTCTCGAAAACCTCGCCATCTTCGAGGAGCGGGACCTGATCGGAAACGCGGCCCGCCTTGAGACGTCGTTCCAGGCCGGCATCCGCTCATTCGCCGATCACCCGCTTGTCGGCGAAGCGCGGGGCACCGGTCTTATCGGCGCCGTTGAGCTGGTGGCAGACAAGGCGACGAAACGCCCCTTCGCCAAGGTTGGGTGCGCAGGGACTATCGCAGGAGGGATCGGCCACGAGGAAGGCCTCATCTTCCGCGCCATCGGCGACCAGCTCGCGCTCTGTCCGCCGATGATCTCGACAGAAGACGATGTGAAGGAAATCATGACGCGCATGGGCCGGACGCTTGAGCGTCTGACCGGTGCGGTCGCCAAGGAGGGACTTGAATGACCCGTATGAAAGCCGAACCGGTCGTCCATATCGACGACGAACGCTTCCGGGTCACCGAATGGCGCTTTGCCGCCGGGGCCGAGACCGGCTGGCACATCCATGGCTATGACTACGTCATCGTGCCGCTTACGGACGGCAAGCTCGGTCTCGAAGGCCCGGACGGCGCGCAATCGCAAGCCGCTCTCACCCAAGGGGTGCCCTATTCGCGGCGGACAGGTGTGGCTCACAACGTCATCAATGCCGGCAATGCGCCGCTCGCATTCCTGGAGGTTGAGGTCGTGGAGGCTGGCGACCTCACAGCCAGGCGGCTCGCCGTGCTCGACCGGTTCCTCGCGGCCTGGAACGCCCGCGACGTGGGCGCGCTGATGGACTGCATGGCTGAGAATTGCGCTTTCCACGGCTCGGCCGGCCCCGATGCCGAAGGGCGCAAGCATATGGGGCGTGACGCCGTGCGCGTCGCCTATGCAGCGCTGTTCGATGCCTTCCCGAAAGCCGTGTGGACCAGGGGACGACACGTCGTGACGGGCGACAACGGGCTTTCATCATGGCGCTTCGTCGGCACCACGGCAGCGGGGCAGCAAATCGAAGTCGACGGCTGCGATATCTTCGCTTTTTCGGGGGAGCTCATAGCGCTCAAGGATTCCTACCGCAAAGCGCGAGGGTAGCGAAAATCTGAATTCATCGGCAATGAGGGCGGTCCAAGCGGGCCGCCCTCCTTTTTTGTTCAAAGGCAAGATACTCAAAAGACGAAAGGCCCTGTCGTCCCAAAGCAACAGGGCCTTTCGCATATCAAGGGCGGGATTATCCGCCCCATCTTCTCCTACTTGAGCAAGGCTTCCATCGGTACCGGCTCGGAAATCGTCCAGTTGCCTACAACACCCGGCTTGCCGGCCTTGGTCTCGACGATCAGGTACCGCGTCTGGTTCTGGTGATGCAGTTCGGGCGTGAAGGTGCGAGGCCCGAACAGCGTCGGCTCATTCTTCATCTTTTCCAGTTCCGCGACGACCGCGTCGGCATCGGTCGTGCCTGCACGCTCGACCGCCTTGGCCCAGACGTCGACCATGACGTAACCCGGAAAAACATACTGGCTCGAGGGATCGGCGCCTGTCTTCTCCTTGTATGAGGCATTGAACTTCAACACGGCCGGATTGGGATCGTCGCCATAGATCGATCCCTGAACGGGGACGTAGAAGTTCGTCAGATCGGACACGGCCGAGAGCCAATAGCTACCGTCGACGCCCGAGCCGTTCAGGATCATGGAGTTGATACCCGCGGCGCGAAGCTGCTTGATGGCCGAGACAGCGCCCGGCATCATCGTGCAAAGCATGATCGCATCCGGCTCCTTCGGCAGAGACTTGATGCGGGTGATCTGCGCGGCGATGGAGGCGTCCTCGTTCTTGAAGGTGTCTTCACCGACAAGCTTGGCGCCCTGGGCTTCGAGCTTCGGCATCATCCAGTCGAAGCCGTCGCAGATGCCCTTGTTGTAGGCCGTCCAGGTATCGAGCAAACGGTAGAAATCCTTTGCGCCCTTTTCCTTGAATGCCCACTCGGCCATGGTCGCTCCCTGCACGGCCGCCAGCACCGACGCAGAGAAGCTGTGCGGGCCGACACCCTGGATACCGGCCTTGACCGATTCCGCGCACAGGAAGAAAGAGATATGGCCGGCGTCCTCGGCCGCGAGCGCAGCCGGCGATCCGAAGTCGTAGTCGCAGGAGACGACCACGAGATCGGCGTCCTGGTCGAGCACGGAGAGGCCCGCCTTGGCGCCTTCGGCCCGGTCGGACTTGGTGTCGGCCTTGACAACCTTGATCTGCTTTCCAAGCAGACCGCCAGCCGCATTGATCTCGTCGATGCGAATCAAGGCCGCCTCCTGGGCAGGCTTGTCATAGGCTTCCATGAAGCCCGACTCCGCAGTGGCGAAGCCGATGACGATAGTCTCGTCATCCGCCAGGGCCGGGTATGCGATGGACATCGAGGCCAGAGCGGTTGCGACAATTCTCATTTTGTATGTCATGCACGTCTCCTTTTTTGTTTTCCGGTCGGGCTTGTGCCGCCGGTCACTTGTTGCGACTGCTGCGGGGTAAGGTGAGCTCGCGGTTGCCCATGAGTCCGGACGGGCGAAGCGCGAGGATCACGATCATGATGACGCCGAGGGCTATTTCCTGAACCCCTTTCGGGAGGGCGAAAGTGGACTCGCCGAGCGATACGCCTGCCTCCAGCCAGCGCAGCGCCTGGATGAGGGCGGACAGCAGGACGACACCCACTACACCCCCCGACAGGCTGCCCATGCCGCCGACGACGAGCATGGAAAGGGTGATGAAGGTGAGACCGAGATAGAATGTATCGGGTGTGACCACGCCGATGGAATGAGCCATGAGCGCACCGCCCAGTCCCATCACCGCGCCTGATACGACGAACGCCACCAGTCTTTCCCTGGGAATGTCGACTCCGGAAGCCGCGGCGGCGGTGGGCTCATCGCGGGCAGCACGAAGGGCCAGGCCGGACCGGGAGATCGCGTGCGCCCAGGCGATGAAGATTGCGACCACGGCGCCGATGAGATACGGCCAGATCACGCGCACGATCGGAATGCCGACGACCGATGAGGTCGCTCCGGTCACGCTCTCCCAGTTGGAATAAATTGTGTTGATCATGGCGAGCATCGCGAAGGTCGCGATCGATGCTGCGATGCCCGATAGCCGCATCAGCACCCGCCCGAAAATGAGAGCGGCGAGGGCGGCGAACAACGCCGCCAGCACAGCCGATTGCCAGTACGGCAAACGGGTCGCCAGCAGCCATTCGGGCAGTCCCGGCAACGAACCGCGTTTCATCATCGGATTGATGGTGAGCCACGCGGCCGCGTAGGCGCCAAGGCAGGTGAAGCCGATATGCCCGAAGCTGAGAACGCCCGAATTTCCGATAAAGATGTACAGGCCCACGACGAGGATGACACGGACGAACACGTCGATCACCGTCTGGTTGAAGGGCCGCGATCCGGTCATCACCGTGATCAGCGCGATGGCCAGCAGCAGCAGAGAAAGCAGGACCGGCGTCAGGATTGTGCGGCGGGCAAGCGCGAAGCGGGCGGGCTTTCGCTCGGCAGCCGCGGCACCGGCAGCGGTAGAGTTGGCAAGGGAGGCGGCGACAGCCATGAAATCAGACCCTTTCCTTGGTGCCGCGCGCGGCAATGAGCCCTTGCGGGCGGAAGAGGAGAACGAGGATGACCGCTCCATAGACAAAGGCATCGCGGAATGGCCGGGCGTCGATGGGCAGCATGACCTGCATGATCACCGAGGCGGCACCCAGCAGGAAGCCGGCGAGCACGGCCCCCCCGAGGCTGCCGAGGCCGCCAATGACGGTGGCGATGAAGGCCATCAACATGATCGAGGCGCCCATCTGGATGTCCAGCGTGCCTGTCTGGGCGCCAAAGATCAGCGCAATGGCGGCGGCCAACGCGCCGGAGAGGGCGAACGCGCCCATGATAACCCGGTTCGCACGCACACCCAGCATGCGGGCCATCGAGAAGTTCTCGGCCGCCGCCCGCATCTCCAGGCCGAAGCGGGTTTGACGCAGGAACAGCGTCAGGCCGATCAGGATGACCATCGTAGTGACGATCGTTATGAGCTGGAGGAGGGGAAGCCGGGCACCAAGGATCTCCACCGGTTGGGACAGTTCGGGCAGCAGCGAGATCGATTTCGGCCGACTGGAGAAAAGCATGAGCAGGAAGTAGCGAATTACGAAACCGAGCGCGAAGGAGGCGATCATCATCGTTGCCGGATTTGCCTGGCGGAAACGCCTGAAGACGACGATTTCGCACAGCACTGACAGCCCGGCGCCGCAGAGGAGAACGAAGGGCACCAGCAGGTACCACGGCAATTGGCCAGCCAAGACGATGGCCATTGCGTCCGTAGATGGCCACAGCAGTGCGAAGACGCAGAAGGCGATGACGTCGCCATGCGCGAAGTTCACGAGCCGCATGACGCCGAAGATGAGGGCAATGCCGAGCGCTCCGAGCGCGTAGAGCGAACCAAGCGAGAGTGCGTCAAACAGGATCTGGAGCATCTCAATGGTCCTCGTAACCGAAATAAGCAGCCTGGATCGCCTCGCCGTTGCCGAGCGTCCGGGCGTCGCCATCGAGCACGATCTGTCCGCCACGCATCAGGATCATCCGCCCGCCCACCATCATCGCCCGGGCCGAGCTCTGCTCAACGATCAGGAGCGTGAGCTGGCGCTGCGCACGCAGCGCGATCAGCCGCTCGTAGACCTGGTCGTTGATGTTGGGGGCGAGGCCCAGCGAAGGCTCGTCGATGGCTACAAGCCGCGGATTGGTCATCAGCGCGCGTCCGATGACCAGCATTTGCTGCTGCCCGCCGGACAGCAATCCCGCCTGCCCGTGCCGCCTCTCTTTCAGCATCGGGAAGGTTGCGTAGACGGCCTCGAGCTCGTCGGCAGCTCGGCTGCGCCAGCCGCGTTCGCGGGCATGCATGCCAGTTCCGACCAGGAGGTTCTCTTCGGTCGTCAGCGAGCCGAAGACATCGCGCCCCTCCGGCACCATGGAGAATCCGAGCCGGGCGATGTTCTCCGGCGCCTGGCCGGTGATCTCATGACCTGCAAGATCGATTCGGCCGCCCGCAACCGGCGTAACACCGGCGATCGCGCGCAGCAGTGAAGACTTCCCGGCTCCGTTCGGGCCGGTGATGAACAGGATTTCTCCCTCGTCCATGGAGAAGGAGACATTGCGGACCGCCGTGAGACGGCTGTAGCGGATGGTGATATCGGAAAGGGCGAGCAGGCTCATTCCATCGCCTCCAGCACAGGCAGGTCGGTGTTCGCGGCCGTGCCCATATAGGCGTGGCGCACCTTCTCGCTGTCGCGGATCGCGGCAGGCGGGCCTTCCTCGATGATCGCTCCGGAATCGAGCACGACGATATGCTCGCAAAGGCCGAGCACCAGCCCGACATTGTGCTCGATGAGCAGGACACCGCAGCCGAGATCGGCGGCGATGTGTCTTATCAGGGCCGAAAGCTCCCGCGCCTCCAACGCGCTCATGCCAGCCGCGGGTTCGTCGAGCAGGATGTATGCGGGCCGTCCCATCAGGGCGCGGCCAATGGCGACGCGGCGCTCGTCCGTATATGGCAACGTCCCGGCGATGCGGGTGCCCAGCGCACCGATGCCTATCCAGTCGAGCATCGCTTCCGCTTCGGCGATGGCAGCGCGCCGGCTCATTCCCAGACCAACGCCGGTTACCTCCAGGTTGTCCAGCACAGGCAGGTCGCGGAAGAGCCGCCCACCCTGGAAGGTGCGGGCAATGCCGCGCCGCCGGACCTGATGCGGCTTGAGACCCGTGAGTGCTGCCCCGTCGAGCTTGATGGTGCCTTCCGTCGGTGCCTGGAAGCCGGTCAGCACGTTGACGAGCGTGGTCTTGCCGGCGCCATTCGGGCCGATGAGGCCACTGATGCGGCCGGGCGTGATTTGGAGATCTACCGATGACAGGGCCTTCAGCCCCGCAAACGATACCGAGACGTTCTCCGCGCTCAGATGACTCATGTCCCTTTCCTTCTTTTTACCGACGGAAAGGCGCGAAGCATCCAGCCTTGCGGCCAGTCACGTTGCAAATGTCTTCCCCTGTCGGTTCCGGCGGTCTCTAGCGGACTGCTCGGATGCCAAATTCACGCCGTTGCCCGGCGTCGTCTTGTCGTTTCGCGCACCGGATTTTGTCTTCCGCCACGCGCGGTCGGTTTTGGCCGACCGATCTCCTCGCCTCCGGCTCCTCTGCCGGCATTTTCCCGGCTGATGTCAGCCGGCCAGATGCCCTTCAGCACGCGCCAGCGCGGCGCGCTGTTCGGTTCGCGCGGCAAGCGCGTCTTCCAGCGTCACCGGAACGAAGCGCGCCGGGGTGTGCGGCTGGAGCTGGGCGATCAGGTCCATGTCGGCCGATATTACCACGCCCAGCATCATGTACCCGCCACCCGAAACTGCGTCCCGGTGAAGAACGATCGGCTCTGTGCCACTCGGCACCTGGACGGATCCATAAGGATAGCAGGCATCGACGATGTTCGAGGGGTCGGAGCCTGCACCGAAAGGCTGCTCGCGCTCAACGAACTCCAGCGCCGTTCCGCCACGGAAGCGATAGCCGATGCGGTCAGCTTCGGGCGCGACCTTCCAGGTTTCCTCAAAGAACCGGTTGCCGGCAGCTTCAGTGATCCGATGCCAGTACATGCCGGGCAGCATTCTGAGTTCCGCCAAACTACTCCGCGCGCGGCGCAGATTTGCAGGCAGCGAAAGACCGGCTTTGCCGGAACCTTCGCCGACGGGAAGCTCATCGCCCGCCTTCAGCGTGCGGCCCTGATGGCCGCCGAGTGCGCCCAGAATGTAAGTTGAGCGCGAACCGAGAACCACCGGTACGTCGATGCCGCCGGAGACGGCCAGATAAGCGCGCGCGCCGCCCTTGAGGAAGCCAAAGGAAAGCCGGTCACCCGCCTTCACCGGAAAACTTTCCCAGGCCGGCCGTTCCTCGCCATTAAGTTTGGGTGGGAGGTCTCCTCCCGTGACGGCGATGATTGCGGATTGGGTGAATTCGAGTTCGGGGCCCATGAAGGTGGCTTCGAGCACTGCAGCATCCGGATCGTTGCCGACAAGCAGGTTTGCGATGCGTGTGGCAAAGCGGTCCATGCCGCCGCCTTCGGGAATGCCAACATGATAGTGGCCTGGTCGGCCAAGGTCCTGCACGGAAGTGGAGAGGCCGGGAGAGATTACCTTAACGGCCATTGATAAGCTCCATCAGCTTTGCATTGGTGCCGTAAATATCGCTGTTGAAGTCCTTTAGGCTGAAGGTGCAATCGCGAACCGTCGGCTGCCACCGATTGGCTTCGATTTCCTCCAGCGTGGCGTCGTAGTCATCGCGGCCAATGGCCTTGAACTTGACGATGTCGCCTGGCTTGAACAGGCACATGTCATCGGAGAGGTAGCGCACCTTCCTGGTCGGGTCGTAGATCGGGGCCGGGGTTATGCCATACATCTGGTAGCCGCCAGCGCCGCGCACCGAATAGATCGCTGCAAAGCAGCCGCCATGGCCAATGGTGAGCTTGGGAGTGTCGGTGCGTGGACGCAAGTATTTCGGCGCCTGAATCTGTTTCTTGCGCTCAACCATCTGGTACAGGAAGGGCAGTCCAGCGACGAAGCCGACCATGGATACGAACCAGGGCTGGCCGGAATAGGCAGCGATAAACTCTTCCACCGTGGCGTAGCCGTTGATGCGTGCCGAATATTCAAGATCGGTGGAGGACGGGTCCTGATGGCGCTCGCGGAAGCGCAAGCAGGTTTCACGCGTCCACGGATCCTGGAAATAAACCGGCAGTTCGATGATCCGGGTCTTCAGCACCGGGTCCGCCTTTGAGGCCGCCTCTTCCATCGACTTCAGTTCGCTGAGCAAATCCTGGGGCTTGACGATGTCGGGGTTGAAGCGAATCTGGAAGCTGGCGTTGGCTGGGCAGATCTCGGTGACACCTCGGATGCCTGCCGTACGCACCGCGTTGGTCATCGAAAGGCCGGTAAAGAAGGAGGTGAGCGACATTTCCTCGGACACCTCGCCGAAGATATGTTCGTCACCGCCGAAGTTGAATCGTATCGACATCGATCCTCCTTAACCCGCCAATGCTGCGGCGTTTTCGATGAGCCAGCCTTCCAGCCAGCGGGTATGCACGTCTCCCGCCCGCACCGCCGGATCGGCGGCCAGCGCAAGAAACAGCGGCTTGGTGGTATTGAGCCCGCCGATCTTCAACTCGTTGAGCGCGCGGATCAGGCGCACTATCGCCGCCTCGCGCGTCTCTGCATGCACGATCAGCTTGGCAAGCAGCGAGTCATAAAAGGGCGGCACCTGATAGCCTTGGTAGAGCATGGAATCGAAGCGTACGCCGGGACCGCCGGGAATGCGAAGCTCGGCCACCTGCCCGGGGAATGGAGCGAACTCCTTCGCCGGGTCTTCGGCATTGAGCCGGACTTCGATCGCATGCCCCTTGACGGAGACATCGCCTTGCCGAATCCGCAGCTTCTCGCCGCCGGCGATGCGAAGCATCTCCGCAACGAGGTCGATGCCGGTGATCGCCTCGGTGACCGGGTGCTCAACCTGGATACGGGTGTTCATCTCGATGAAGTAAAAGCGATCTGCTTCATCGTCATAAAGATACTCCACCGTGCCGGCACCAGAGTATTTGACCGTCTTGGCCAAAGCGACCGCCGAAGCGCAGAGCTCCTCGCGCAGCCTGTCGGAAAGTGCGCGCGACGGCGCCTCCTCCCAAACCTTCTGGCGTCGCCGCTGCAGCGAGCACTCCCGCTCGTAGCAGTGGATGGCGTCGCTTCCGTCTGCCAGTACCTGCACTTCGATATGGCGGGCCTTGCCGATCACCTTTTCCATGTAGAGACCACCGTCGCCAAAGGCGGCGAGAGCTTCTGCTTCGGCCTGAGGAAAGGCTTGTTCGAACTCTGCGAGCGAGTTCGCAATGCGGATGCCCCGCCCGCCGCCGCCCGCCGCAGCCTTGATCATCACCGGAAAACCGGTTTCGGTCAGCACCTCGTGGCCAGCCTTGAGGCCCTCGACTCGGCCAGCCGAGCCAGGCACCACAGGGACACCTGCAGCGGCAGCGGCCGATCGCGCCGAGACCTTGTCTCCCATCATCCGGATCGCATCTCCCGACGGGCCGACGAAGACCAATCCAGCGCCTGTGACCGCGTCGGAAAACGCGGCATTCTCGGCAAGGAAACCATAGCCAGGATGAACGCTGTCGCAACCGGTGTCGCGGGCAGCCTTCAGAATTGCTTCGACGTTGAGATAGGACTTCTTTGCTGCCGGTGGGCCGATGTTGACCGCTTCGTCTGCAAGCTGGACGTGGAGCGATCCCGCGTCTGCGGCCGAGTACACCGCCACGGTGGCGATGCCCAGATCTTGTGCGGCCCGGATGATCCTGACCGCTATCTCGCCCCGGTTGGCAACCAGAAGCTTTTTCAGCATCAGTCGAGATCCGCAATAGGTGCGCCGGCCATGATGGGGTCCTCATTGTCGGCAATGAAGCGGATGTTCGTGCCGGCCGTCTCGGCCCTCACTTCGTGGAACGACTTCATCACTTCGATGAGACCGATTACGTCTCCGGCAGAAACCGCGTCGCCATCCGCCTTGTAGGGCGGCTGGTCTGGCGAAGCGCTCCGATAAAAAGTGCCGGGAAGAGGCGAAAGGATCTGGGCCATAAAAAGCTCCGGAAAACTGCTGACAGGCTAATTTGTAACCGCCTGCGCGGGCGGTTTCGGTCGACTTCAGTGCCAAGGGGCGATTGCAGTGCGCACGGCCCTGGCTATTTCGATGGCGTTCGGCGTATCGGAATGCACGCAGATGGTTTCGCAGCGCACAGGGAAGAGACTGCCGTCCTCTGCGGTGCCCTCACCCTCGCTGATGGCGCGCACGCAACGCTCGGCCATCTCTGCGGGGTCCTTAGCGTCATGAACGCGTGTCAGAATCAGCTTGCCAGAGGCATCGTAGTCGAGATCGGCATAGAACTCGGCGACGAATGGGATACCGCGCTCTTGATAGATCTCCTCGTGCAGGGTGCCCGTCATGCCGAAGAGGGGTACGCCGAAAACCTCTGCCGCGTCGCACACGCCATGGGCGATTGCCTCCTGCTGCATTGCCATGAAGTAAAGGCTGCCATGCGGCTTGATATGGTGGAGTTCCACACCCTCGGCCTTGAGGAATCCGGCAAGCGCTCCCACCTGGTAAATGATGGTGTTCCTGACTTCGTCGCGGGTCAGCCGCATCTCGCGCCGGCCGAAACCCTGAATGTCCGGCAAGCCTGGATGGGCGCCGATCTTTACGCCACTCGCCTTGGCGCTGCGGACGGCGGCGTGCATGTGATCCGGATCGGAAGCGTGAAAACCACAGGCGACATTGGCAACGTCGATGATCGGCATCATGCCCACATCATCACCAACCTTGTAGAGGCCAAAGCTTTCGCCCATGTCGCAGTTTAGCGTCACCGCCATCGCATTGTTACCCCTCGAAGCTGCCGTCTTTGCGGCGTTGCAGCATTTTTTGCGCATGCGCGGGCATTTGTGAAATAGTAGTTTATTGATTGTCATATCAAAAAAACAGATAATGGTTCTGGGCCGGAGCGCACCATGACCATCACCTTGAAACAGCTTGATTATTTTATCGCGACCGCCGAGAGCGGACAGGTCAGTCATGCCGCGGTGGAACTCAACATCTCACAATCGGCGGTCACTGCGGCGATAAAGACGCTTGAGGCTGACCTGGGCGTACGGCTTTTGGAGCGTAACCACGCTGGCGTAAGATTGACGATGGAGGGCGCGCGGTTTCTTGAACATGCGCGTGTTATCACCGGGGCCGTCGCGGCCGCCGTCCGAAGCCCGTTGCGCGATAGGAAAGGCCTGGCGGGCAAGCTGCGGCTGGGCATGACCTACACGGTCGTCGGCTACTACATGTCGCGCCACTACGCGCGGTTTCGAAAGACCTATCCCGAGATCGAGGTCGAGGTGCTGGAACTGCCCCGAGACGCTCTCGAAAGCGGCTTGATGTGCGGGGACATCGACATGGCCGTGATGCTGGTGTCCAACCTGGAGCACACCGAGGAATTGGCGCAGGAGGTCTTGATGCGGTCGAACCGCCGGCTCTGGCTTTCGGCTGATCATCATCTGCTCGCGCGGCAGGAAATCAGCCTCGCCGATGTGGCGGCGGAAGATTATGTCATGCTGACGGTGGATGAGGCACGCACGACGGCCGCCCGTTACTGGGATGCCGCGGGCCTCTCGCTCCGCGCCGTCCTTACCACCAGTTCGGTCGAGGCCGTGCGGTCGCTCGTGGCTGCCGGCATGGGGGTCACTGTCCTATCCGACATGGTTTATCGCCCCTGGTCCTTGGAGGGGCAGCGCATCGAAGTGCGCGGGCTTGTCGAGCCGATCCCCACTATGGATGTCGGCTTGGCCTGGTCGCGTGACAGACCAATCGACCCGGCGGCGGCGGCCTTCCGGGCCTTCATGTCCGTGACCATGGGCGGCGGCGGCTAACCGCCGGCCCGTCAGACAGACGCTCTACCTCAGGCTCGCTGGTTGGACAGCGGATGGTCGTGAAATAGTCCGCGACGATCGCGTCCTTCTGCTCATCGGTCCAGTCACCAGCCACGGGCGCCCGGCATGGTCGGCGGGGCAGGAGGGCTGGATCATGCCAGCAGCTGCGTCGGCACGCCGAGCATCGGACCGGCCTCGGCAAGCCGCGGGTCGAGCGTGTGTACCGTGGCGCCATGCTCCGACGCTGTCGCTAGATGCAGAGCATCGCCGGCGCGAGGTCCGAGCGTATGCTGATCGGCGAACTTCGCCGCCGCCCGGAAATGCCCGCCCGTCACTGGCAGCACGTTGAAGCTCTCGGCGATCAGCTTGTTGAACATGGCGAGCGCCGCCGCGCGCTGCTCCAGGTTGACCTGCCCGGTCCGCAGCTTGATAGCCATCGCCGAGGACATCTCGGTGATGGTCCAGTCGCTGATCAGAAGCGGGGTTCTTCAGCCCATTCCATCCTGCGAACCTACTGCCGTGACGGAGAACAAGCTGTCCTCCAAATTGCACGCTTCGCGATGCACGCCCCTGATCGCTCGCCAGCACAAAGCCCGTGAGTCTTTAGGAGATGTAATATGATGATCGATCAAACTTCCTGCGAACTCCGTGATGTACACAGTTGGACTAGTGACGGATCGTTGATCCCGGACTGGGTGTGCAGTCAGCGATGACTGTGTCCTCGCTGACCTCGGTAAGCGCTGCGCCACCGGTCGCCGCCTTCTCGTTGTCGACGAGATCCGCCTCGTTCCGCTTCACCGACATCGACATGGCGCAGCTCTGCGCGTCGAGCGGCGCCATCGCTTCCCGCCAGGAGGCGCCTGGGAGCGGCTTCCCACTGGCGAGCCACGCTACAGGCGTCGCGAGTTGGTTCCGCGCCCGCCGGCGCGGTCGTCCGGGCTGAACCATTGCGCGACCATGTTCAGCGTAGGATTTCCTGCATTCTCGAGCTGACGGTCTGAAGCGCCGAGAGATAGCGCGCTGCGAGCTCTTCGATCGGCTCGCTGCGGGCCGGCAACCCGAGATTGACGGCAGCGACGATGACACGGCGTGCCGTCACCAGGGGAACCGCGATGGAGCGGAGGCCGACCTCGACCTCTTGGTCGATGACGGCATAGCCTTCTGCCCGAACGCGAGCCAGCTCGGCCATGACCGCCTCGGGCTCCGTAAGCGTATGCGGGGTGCGACGGGGCAGGGGGACGGAACCGAGCCGCTCCCGCGCCTGGGCCTCGGGCAGGGCGGCGAGCAGCACACGGCCCATCGAGGTGCAATAGGCCGGCAGGCGCGAGCCGGGCATCAACGTGATCGACATCACCTTTCGCTGCGCCGCGCGGGCGACATAGACGATCTCGGCGCCATCGAGGATCGAGACCGAGGAGCTTTCCCCGATCTCGTCGGACAACTGGTCGAGCAACGGCTGCACGAGTTGCGGCAGCGGCATGGTGGCGAGGCAAGCCGTGCCCAGCCGCAGCACGCGCGGGGTCAGCGTGAAGAACTTCCCGTCATAATCGGCATAGCCGAGATGTGCGAGCGTCAGCAGGCACCGCCGTGTCGTCGCCCGATCTAGCCCGGTGGCCGCCGCGACCTTGGAGATCGACTGGCGCGGGTGGTTGGGGCTGAACGTCTCGATCACAGCCAGGCCCTTGGCGAGGCCGCCCATCAGGTCGCGTTCGGACACGGTCATGCTGCTTCTTACGTCAATGTTGAGCGATATGCGAACAAATGCATCATATCGCACAAGCTGAATGGACGGAAGCTCGGGCCGGGCCTATCCCTCGCTTTGCCGCAGGCGTTTTGTGCCACGGAACTGAGAGGAACTCGGATGGACAAGACAGTCGCAGACCCCGCCACGGCGGTGGCGGGGATCGGAGACGGCATGACCGTGATGATCGGAGGCTTTGGGGGGGCGGGTTCGCCCATCGAGTTGATCCACGCGCTCATCGACCGTTTCCGCACCACGGGGCACCCGAAGGACCTGACGATCATCAACAACAATGCGGGCAACGGCCATGTCGGCCTCGCCGCGCTGATCGGGGCCGGGATGGTGAAGAAGCTGATCTGCTCCTTCCCGCGCTCTGCTGATCCGGTGGTGTTCACCGATCTCTATCTGTCCGGGAAGATCGAGCTGGAGCTGGTGCCGCAGGGCACGCTTGCCGAGCGCATCCGCGCGGGTGGGGCAGGAATCCCGGCCTTCTATACGCCGACGTCCTACGGAACGGATCTCGCGAAGGGCAAGCCGGTCGCTGAATTCGACGGACGGTGCTATGTGCAGGAACGCTGGCTGAAGTGCGATGTAGCGCTCGTGAAGGCGGAGATTGCCGACGCCCATGGCAATCTCACCTATCGGGCGGCCGCGAGGAACTTCAATCCGCTGATGTGCATGGCGGCGGCGGAGACCGTCGTGCAGGCGACGCGGATCGTGCCGGCGGGAGGGATCGACCCCGAAATCGTCATCACCCCCGGCATCTTCGTCCAGAAGGTGGTCGCGGTCGCCCATCCGCGGCAGGAAGAAGATCTGAACCGCGCGAACGCCGTCTATCCAGAAATTGCCTGAGATGATTGTGAAGCTGACCAACAACCAGATCGCCTGGCGCGCCGCGCAGGACATTCAGGACGGCGCCTATGTCAATCTCGGCATCGGCTTTCCCGAGAAGGTGGCGCAGTATCAGCCGCCCGGTCGGGAGGCGATCTTTCACACCGAAAACGGCATCCTGAACTTCGGCGAGCCTCCGCCGAAAGACGAAGAGGACTGGGATCTAATCAATGCCGGCAAGAAGGCGGTGACGCTGAAGCCTGGCGCCGCGTTCTTCCACCACGCGGACAGCTTCGCCATGGTGCGGGGCGGCCATCTGGATGTGGCGATCCTCGGCGCCTATGAGGTAGCCGAGAGTGGCGACCTCGCCAACTGGTCGACAGGGCCAAATGGGGTGCCGGCGGTAGGCGGCGCGATGGACCTCGTCCATGGCGCCCGGCGCGTTGCGGTGATTACCGATCACGTGACGAAAGACGGCAAGCCGAAGCTTCTGAGGCGCTGCACCCTGCCTCTGACCGGCGTCGGCTGCGTGACGCGCGTCTATACCTCGCTTGCGGTGATCGACATCGAGGGCGGGCGCTTCGTCCTGCGCGAGAAGCTGCCCGCATTGTCCCTCGATGATCTGCAGTCCGTCACTGGCGCCGAATTGCTGGTGACCGGCACTGTTGCCGACCTGATCGTCCCGGAACTCTAGGATGACGGACGTTTCCATTTGCGACTATATCCGCACGCCGATCGGCCGCTTTGGCGGGGCACTCTCTTCGGTACGGGCCGACGATCTTGGCGCCATTCCGCTCAAGGCGTTGCTAGCGCGCAACGGCGGCGTCGATTGGGAGGCCGTGGACGATGTGATCTTCGGCTGCGCCAATCAGGCGGGCGAAGACAATCGCAACGTGGCGCGAGCATTTTGCAGCCAAGTGGAATCAATTGGCGTCGCAGAAATGCAGCTAAAACAAATAGATAGAGCGGGACGCCCAGTTCAATTTGAATGCATCCCGCTCTAGGCTCCGATCGCCGTAATGTTGCTCAGCAGCCTGTCCGCGACACAGGTCGATGCTCCAGCCGCCATGAGCATCTGCGGCAGGATCAACCATTCCAGCGTCCAGGCGGCGCCAGAGCGCTCCTGCTCGTGGACGAGCGCATGATGCATCCCCGAGAGCTGGACGGCGTTGTAGCGGGCGAGCGTCACCAGCATCTCGGCATCGATGGGATTGCGCTTGTGCGCCATGGCGGACGATGAACCGCCGCCCGCCAGTTGCAGCTCGTCGCCTGCCTGCGCCATCAGCGCAATGTCCTGCCCGAGCTTGCCGAGGCCGCCCGTCACAAGCGACAGCCAGTTGGCCAGCTCAGCGATGCGGTCGCGCTGGCTGTGCCATTGCGGCGCGTCGCCGAGGCTCAGCCGCTCGGCCACCGCGGCACGGACGGCGGCTCCCTTGTCTGCGAACTTCTCGAGTGTCCCGACGGCGCCGCCGAACTGGATGACGAGAACCGATCTTCGCATCGATTGAAGCCGCTCGTGGTGGCGCACGAGCGGTTCGCGCCAGCTTGTGACGCGGTCGGCTACGGAAATCGGGATCGCTGCCTGCATTCGGGTTCGGGCCATCAGCGGGCGATCGCCAAACCGATGACCGAGATCGGCAAAGGCGACCACCAGTGCCGAAAGCCGTTCTTCCAACAGGTCGATACAGGCGCGAATTCGCAGGATCATGGCCGTGTCGATCACGTCCTGGCTGGTCGCACCGAAATGCACATGCTCCGAATGCGGCTCTCCCACGGCATGCCTGATCTGCCGCACCAGCTCCGGCACCATGACGCCGTCGCGCGCTGTCGCGTCCCTCAGGGCCGGGATTTCCGGCTGGAAGTTGTCGAGGACGCGTCCGATTGCGCTTGCTGCAGCCGCGGGGACGATGCCGAGCGCACCCTCTGCGTCGGCGAGCGCTTTCTCGAATTGCAGCATCGTCGCAAGTTCGGCCTCGACGCCGAGCAGCGTCGCCATCTTCTCATCGCCGAGAAGCCCGGACAGGAGGGGACTGTCGAATGCTGCGATCATATGTCGAAGAAGACCGTCTCGTTCATGCCCTGAAGATGAATGTCGAACTTATAGATGTCGCCATCGCGCGGCGCGACCAGCGTTGACACGCGCTCTCTTTGCTCAATACGCATCAGGACGGGATCCTCGGCGTTGGCCGTTTCCTCGTCGCCGAAATACATGCGGGTGTGAAGGCCAATGTTGATGCCACGCGCGACGATCCAGACTGTCAAATGCGGCGCCATCTTGCGGCCGTCAAAAAAGGGCACGCGACCGGGTTTGATGGTCTCGAACATGCATTCGCCCGTCGTCATGTCGGTGGGCAGCCGGCCCCAGCCGGTAAAATTCGGGTCGGCGGAGCCACGCAGATCCGAGGGCGAATTGTAGATGCCGGCGGCGTCCGCCTGCCAGATCTCCACAAGCGCGTCTTTCAGCGGCGAGCCGGCGCCGTCGATCACCCGGATGTTGACCCTGATGCGCTCGCCCTTGGTCTTGTCGGCGACCATCGCGGCGCCAAGGTCGCGTTCATAGACGCCCGAGATGCCGACAAAGTTGGGCGTCAGCCCTATATGGACGTAAGGTCCCGCAGTCTGCGAGGCGCTTTCCTTCAGCCGGCTGAGACCCTGGACCATCAGCTGCCCTCGATGCGGTTTTCGAACGGCGTCGAGCGGCGGCCGCGCAGCACGATGTCGAATTTGTATGCCCGCGCATCCATCGGCATCGTTGCCTCCATGTCGAGCGCGGCGGTGAGGCCTTCAATAGCGCGGCGGTCGTTGATGGTCCGCACGATCGGGCACCTCCAGATCATCGGGTCGCCCTCGAAATACATCTGGGTGATCAAGCGCTGCGCGAAGCCGTGCCCGAAGATCGAGAAATGGATGTGGGCTGGGCGCCAGTCGTTGGGTCCGTTGGGCCAGGGATATGGCCCCGGCTGGACCGTGCGGAAACAATAGGAGCCATCCTCGCCGGTGATGGTGCGGCCGCAGCCGCCGAAGTTCGGATCGAGCGGCGCGAGATAGGTTTCCTTCTTGTGTCGGTAGCGTCCGCCTGCGTTGGCCTGCCATATCTCCAGCAGCGCACCGGCGACGCCGATGCCGCGCTCATCGAGTACGCGGCCATAGACGAGGATGCGCGGCCCGATCGCGCTTTCGCCCGGCCCGGCAAAATTGTATATGAGGTCATTGTCCAGCTCACCGAGAATATTGTGGCCGAAGACCGGCCCCGTAAGCTCCGACAGGGTGTTGTCGAGGGAAAGAAGCGGCCGTTGCGGCGAGCGCAGCACCGAAGTCTTGTAGGCTGGCGTGAAAGCCGGCGGATGCCAGTTGCGGTCGCGCTGAAAGAAGGCGCCGATTTCCGGCGTGCGGTTGGCGGGAAAGCGCGACTTGGTCATGATTTGCCGGCTTGAGCATCCATTTCGTCGAACGTCTTCCTGGCGATCTTCATCGCGTGATTTGCCGCCGGCACGCCGGCATAGATTGCCACATGCAGTAGCGCCTCGCGTATGTCGTCGCGCGTCGCTCCGGTATTGACGCTGGCGCGGATATGCATCGCGACTTCTTCATCCTGCTTCAGCGCGGCGAGCAGCGCGATGGTGATCATAGAACGCTCGCGCTTGGTGATGTTCGGCCGCGACCAGACGTGGCTCCATGCAGCCTCCGTGATCAGTTCCTGGAAAGGAATGTCAAATTCGGTCTTGGCCGCCTCTGCGCGGTCGACATGGGCGTCACCCAGCACCGAACGGCGCGTCGTCATCCCTTCGACGTATCGGGCGCCGTGTTGTTGCTTGCTCATTTGCGCTCTCTTCGCATGTCGGTCAGGAAGCCACGGATCAGCCCGGCGAGCCTTTCCGGCTGCTCGACGCATGGGATATGGCCCGCACCGGCGATGACTTCGAAGCCTGCGGCGGGGATCGATCGGGCCAGCGCTTCCACCAGTTCAGGCGGCGTCGATCCGTCCTGATCGCCGACAATGCAGAGTGTCGGCACTTTGATCGCGGCGGTCGTGGCGGTGAAATCGGCGTCGCGGATAGCCGCGCAGGCAGCAGCGTAGCCGGCCGGATCCTGGCGCGTTAGCATCGTTTTATAACCCGCCAGTTCCTCGCTGCGATTCTTATGGAAATCCGGCGTGAACCATTTTTGCATCACGTCGTCGGCAAAGCTCGCAATGCCCTCCGACAGCATCGCGTTGATGCGCCCGTTCCACATCTCGGCCGTGCCGATCTTGGCTGCCGTATCGCAAAGGATCAACCCCTCGATCAAATCCGGCCGCGTCTTGTAAAGGCATTGCGCAATGACGCCGCCGATCGAAAGCCCGCAGATCACCGCGCGCCTTACGCCAAGATGGTCGAGCAGCCCTGCAAGGTCTCTCGCATGGGTCTCGATTGTTTGCGGCGCGTCACCCAGCTCGCTCAGACCGTGTCCGCGCTTGTCAAACGCAACGAACGTGCAGTCGTCGGCGAGCCTTCGCTCGACCTCGTTCCAGATGCGCATATCCGTGCCGAGCGAGTTCGCGAAGACGACCGTCGGCCTGCCTGCTGCGGGACGATGCCGATAGTGGATCGTCGCGCCGTTGATGCAAGCAAAGTTCATAGCGGTCATATCTTTGGCATTCCTTTGGGCCGCATCAATCGTTTTTGCGCGGCGATGCGGAATGGTGCGTTCGGCGCACCATATCCTGCATACGCGCCGCGCCGTTCAACAAACTCGATAATGAACCCCTCTCCGAATGTCGGCGCATAGAGCTGAAAAAATTCGCCGTTGTCGTCGCGGTCATAAAGAATATTGGCTGAGCGCAACCGATCGGCGACCTCCGGATCCAAACCGAAGCGCGGCTCTACGTCGTCGTAGTAGTTCATCGATATCTGAAGCGGTTCGAAGCCGTTGGCCTGCAGCTTCGCCGCCGTCGCAAAGATGTCATCGGTCGCGAGTGCGAAATGCTGGACGCCGGAACCAAAGGTTTCGGCGATGAAATGGCCAGCCAGGGTGCGGTGACTCTCGGCGCCGTTCAGCGTGAGGCGGAAGCGCTTGTCCAGACCTTCGATCACCTGGCTGCGCACGAGGCCGGCCGGATCGACGATGTCGACCATAGGGGTCTTGGTCGTCCTGAAGATCGAGACATAGAACAGCAGCCAGCTCGGCATCTCCTCCTGTGCCATGGTCTGCCCGACATGATCGATGCGGGTGAGGCCGACGCCATTGCCGGAACTTGTCGGCATGACCGGCGTGAACTCTATGTCCCAGACCTTCGCCAGGTCGGTCTTGGCGTCGAGGAAGTAGATCAGTCCGCCACCGACGCCGCGGATCGCCGGGATCGACAGCTCGCCAGGGCCGACCCGCTGGTGAAAGATCTCCGCGCCCAGCGCCTCGGCGCGCGCAACCGTGGCGGCGGCGTCCTCGACCTTCAGGCCCATCGCATATGCCGATGTGCCATGGACAACAAAGGAAGAATGGGCGAAGCCCTGCCGCTCCGTATTGATGACAATATTGATCTCGCCCTGGCGGTAGAGCGTGACGTCCTTCGAGACGTGTCGACCGGCCTCGACAAAGCCGAGCATGCGCAACAGCGATCCAAGCTGTCCGGCGTCCTGGCGATCGGCCGCGAACTCGATGAACTCGACCCCTCCAACCCAGATGCGGTCGGGCATGGGCGGGATAGCCACGTCAAGTGCCGGTTCTTCACGCCGCACCTGATCCATCAACCACACGAGCGAACGCCGTCCGTCGACGGAGATCGCCTTTGCCGACCCGCCACGGAACTGGTCGTTGAAAATCTCGAGCGACAGATAGCCATCATAACCGGTTGCTGCGACCGCCTGCATGAACTGTCGCACCGGCAGATCGCCTTCGCCTGGCATGTTGCGGAAGTGCCGGCTCCAATAGAGCAAGTCCATTTCGATCAACGGCGCGTCGGCGAGTTGGACAATGAAGATCTTGTCGGCGGGTATCGAACGGATGGAGCCGAGTTCAATCCTGCGGGCTAGCGTGTGGAAAGAATCGAGAACCAGCCCGATGTTCGGATGCGCAGTCCTGCGCACGATTTCCCACGCATCGCGATGATCGTTGACGTGACGCCCCCAGGCCAATGCCTCGTAGCCGACGCGCAGGCCGCGCTTGGCGGCGCGCTCGCCAAGCTCGTGAAAGTCCATGGCCGCCCGGTCGATCCCGCCAAGCGAGACCGGCGATACCGACGAGCATACCAGCATCAGGTCGGTGCCGAGTTCCTGCATGACGTCGAACTTGCGCTCGGCACGGTCGAAGGCGCGGCTACGCTGGGGCTCCGGCAAACCCTCGAAGTCCCTGAACGGCTGGAAGAGCGTTATGGTCAAACCTGCGTCATCAGCCATTCGGCCGACGTCGCGCGGTGAGCCGTCAAAGGCGAGGAAATCGTTCTCGAAGATTTCAACACCGTCGAAGCCCGCGGCGGAAATTGCCGCGAATTTCTCCGCCAGGTCACCGGCGATCGACACCGTCGCGATCGAAGTCTTCAAACGCGCCTCCTCCCTGGTTGTTATGAACGAACCAGTTCGTACATAATTAAGGCAACGCTGGCAGCACCGCAAGTTTTGGCGCGCTCAGCGTTCTGCGGGAGCTTCGTCCTTCGCGACAAAGCGCAACAGCATCTCCACGCTGTTGCGCTTGAGCCGCTCGAGTTGTGCCGGAGCGCCAAAGTCGCGTCCGAAGATCATCGAAAAGGTGGCGCGGTTGGAAACGTTGAAGAAGCACAGCGCGCTTACCTGCCAATGGAGTTCGACCGCGTCGAGCCCCGGCCGGAAGACCCCCTCTTCGACACCGCGTGAATAGATGCGAGAGATATGGTCGATCGCAGTCACGTTCAGTTCGCGGATCGCATCCGATTGTTCGAGATATTGGCCGTGATGGATGTTCTCGATCATCACCATGCGGATGAATTCCTCGTGTCGGTGATGGTGGTCGAACGTGAACTCCACTAGGCGCGTTAGTGCCGCCACGGGGGGCAAACCTTCGATATCGAGTTGGGCCTCGCCCTCGCGCACCTGGCGATACGCGTTCTCGAGCGCGCGCAGGTAGAGGCCCTCTTTGTCGCCGAAGTAGTAGTAGATCATGCGCTTGCTGAAGCGTGTGCGCGCCGCAATCTCGTCTATGCGCGCGCCCGACAAGCCGTTCAGGGCAAACTCCTTGGAGGCGATCTCCAGGATGTTGCGGCGCGTGCCCTCAGGGTCCTGGATACGCGTCGTGCTCGCGTTCGGCTTCGTCTTTCGTTCCTTCTTGATAACGGCCATGCAGTTTGAGTTCCCGCCCCGGCGCCAGCCGGCAATTGACTAAACTAACCAGTTAGTACATCATTCGCAAATCGCGACGGACTTATTTACCGGCGCGTTTGACGTGAACACAAGGGCGATCCAAGAATTGCCGCATTTGGGCCAGGAGGCGGCCCGCACAGGGAGGAATCTCGGGAGATGGGCGACAGCCTTGTCGACCTCCTTTGCCGTCTTGCGGACGAGCACAAGAGCGCTGCTAGCGGCGACAGCGAAAAGGTCGTGATTGGCCTTGTCGGACGCGGCATTCAGTCCTCGCGCACTCCCGGCATGCATGAGCGTGAAGCCCGGCGCCTTGGCATCGGCTATTCGTACCTTTTGCTCGATTTCGACAGGCTCGGATTTCCGGACGCGGCGATCGGCGACTTGATCGCGGCGGCGCAAATTGCGGGCTTTCAGGGCCTCAACGTCACTCATCCGTTTAAACAGGCTGTTATTCCCGTCCTCGATGCGCTGTCGCCAGAAGCGCGCGCGATAGGCGCGGTGAATACGATCGTGTTCGCTGGCGGACGCAAGGAAGGCCACAACACCGACGGCTGGGGTTTCGCGGAGAGTTTTCGCGAAGCGATGACAGGCGCATCGATGGGCAGTGTCGCCATGTTCGGCGCCGGCGGAGCGGGCGCCGCAGTCGCAAACGCGCTGATGGAGATGGGCGTTGGCCGGCTGTTCGTCGTCGACAGCCAACCCGATCGCGCCTCGGATCTTGCGTCGCGCATGGGCGCCTTGTTCGGCGGCCGCGTCGAGGCGTGGCCGGACCCGGCCGCAGCGGTGCGCATGGCAAACGGCATCGTCAACACGACCCCGGTGGGCATGGCGAAATACCCCGGAACACCGTTCGACACGGCTCTTCTGACGGCCGAAAAATGGGTCGCCGACATAGTCTATTTTCCGATGGAAACGGAGTTGTTGATCGCGGCCCGTAAGATCGGCTGCAGAACGCTGCCGGGCATCGGCATGGCGATCTATCA
>NZ_RZTA01000169.1:0-9758 GCF_004023115.1 Mesorhizobium sp. M6A.T.Cr.TU.017.01.1.1 | reverse complement strand
TGGCAATGCGGTCGCCTACGACACGTTGCTGCTAGCCACCGGCGCCCGCCACGCCTATTTCGGCCATGACGAATGGGAGCCTTTCGCACCGGGGTTGAAGACGCTGGAGGACGCCACCACCATTCGACGGCGCATTCTGCTCGCCTTCGAGCAGGCCGAGCGGGAAACCGATCCCACCAAGCGCCAGGCGCTGCTTACGCTGGCGATCGTCGGTGGCGGGCCGACCGGCGTGGAACTGGCCGGCACTATTGTCGAACTGGCGCACGACACGCTGCGCGGCGAGTTCCGCAACATCGACACGCGGCAGACGCGCGTGGTGCTGATCGAGGCCGGCGACCGCGTCCTTCCCAATTTCGCCCCGGAACTCTCCGATTACGCCAGCAAGGCGCTCGAGCGGCTCGGCGTGACGGTCGAACTCGGCCGGCCCGTCACGCGCTGCGATGCCGAGGGCGTGGTTTTCGGTGATACGCACCTGCCGGCCAGGACGATCCTGTGGGCAGCCGGGGTCGCCGCTTCGCCGGCCGCCGAATGGCTGGGGGCGGCGGCGGACCGGGCTGGCAGGGTGCTCGTTGAGCCCGACCTGACCGTGCCGGGCAGCCCGGAGATTTTCATCGTCGGTGACGCTGCACATGTCCTGCGGCCGGATGGCCGCATGGTGCCCGGCGTCGCACCTGCCGCCAAACAGCAAGGCCGGCATGTCGCCGCGACGATCAAGGCCCGGCTTGCCGGCGACGCAACCCCGCGGCCGTTCCACTACAAGCATGACGGCGATCTGGCCACGATCGGCAAGCGCGCCGCCGCGATCGATTTCGGCTGGATCAAGCTCACCGGCCGGCCGGCCTGGTGGCTGTGGGGCCTCGCGCACATCTACTTCCTGATCGGCTTCCGTAACCGGCTTGCGGTTTCACTGAGCTGGCTATGGATCTACGTGACAGGTCAGCGCAGCGCGCGGCTAATCACCCAAGGCGACGACGACAGGAACTGACATCTCCGCCCGCGCGCATTCATCGGCACGTCATCTGTTCCTGATGGACTCGACCGGATTTCGGCGCGAAGCTTTGCTTCGGGCAGGGCTTGGCACGCCGTTGAAGGCAGGCATGTTGCCGAAGCCTGACATGCCGTCGAACAGGAGAAAACAAAGCAATGCTCGAACTGCTTCAACCCGTCTCCCGTCGCGGGTTCCTTGCCAGCGCCGCCGCCACCGGAGCGCTGATCATGCTTCACCCGTTCTCCGCTCGCGCTCAGGGGAATCAGGCGCATCTCAGGATCATGGAGACGACCGACATCCATGTGAATGTCCTGCCTTACGATTACTACGCCGACAAAGAGAACGACACGATGGGACTATCACGCACCGCTTCGCTGATCGATGCGGTGCGCAAGGAAGCCACCAATGCGATGCTGATCGACAATGGCGACCTTCTGCAGGGCAACCCGATGGGCGACTATATTGCCTACGAGCGGGGGATGAAGGATGGCGACCTGCATCCGGTCATGAAGGGCATGAACCTGCTCGGCTATGAATGCTCGACGCTCGGCAACCACGAATTCAATTACGGCCTGCCGTTCATGGACAAGGTGCTGGCGGGCGCCAATTTTCCGTTCGTCTGCGCCAACCTGATCCGCGGCACCGAACTCGCTGCGAACCCGCGGGACGACAAGCTCTATCTCAAGCCTTACGTCATCCTCGACAAGAAGATCAGGGACGGGTCCGGCGCCGAGCAGCCTCTCAGGATCGGCGTCATCGGCTTCGTGCCGCCGCAGATCATGGTCTGGGACCTGAAGAATCTCGAGGGCAACGTCAAGACGCGCGACATTGTCGAGGCGGCCAAGGCGTGGGTGCCGCAGATGAAGGAGGAGGGCGCCGACATCATTATTGCGCTCTCACATTCCGGCATCGACGTGAAGCAGGGCGACATGATGGAAAACGCCTCGTTCTTCGTCGCTGGCGTCGAGGGCATCGACGCAGTGTTCACCGGCCACCAGCATCTCGTCTTTCCCGGCAAGAAGGACTTTCAGGCGCTCGAGGCCGTCGATACTGAAAAGGGCACGCTGCAGGGCAAGCCTGCCGTCATGGGCGGCTTCTGGGGCTCGCATATGGGTCTGATCGACTTGTTGCTGGAGCGCGACGGGTCGAAATGGCGGGTCGTCTCGGCGACCTCCGAGGCACGGCCGATCTACGAGCGGGTCGAGAAGGCGAACAAGCCGACGGTCGCTGACGACCAGCGCATCGTCGATGCGCTGAAAGAAGATCACGAGGCGACGCTTGCCTATGTGCGCCGGCCGGTCGGGAAAACCTCGGCGCCGCTCTATTCCTATTTCGCGCTGGTCGCCGACGATCCGTCGGTGCAGATCGTCAGCCAGGCGCAGGCCTGGTATCTCAGGGATATCCTCAAAAATACGCAGTGGAAGGACGTGCCGCTGCTGTCGGCGGCCGCGCCCTTCAAGACCGGCGGGCGCAACGGCGCCGACTACTATACCGACGTTCCCGTGGGCGACATCGCCATCAAGAACGTCGCTGATCTCTATCTCTATCCGAACACTGTCCGCGCCGTCGAAATCACCGGGGCTGAAGTGAAGGATTGGCTGGAAATGTCGGCCGGTATCTTCAACCAGATCGAGCCCGGTAAGCCCGACCAGCCGCTCATCAACACCGATTTCCCATCCTA
Organism: Mesorhizobium sp. M6A.T.Cr.TU.017.01.1.1; assembly: GCF_004023115.1. Lineage (NCBI taxonomy): Bacteria > Pseudomonadati > Pseudomonadota > Alphaproteobacteria > Hyphomicrobiales > Phyllobacteriaceae > Mesorhizobium > Mesorhizobium sp. M6A.T.Cr.TU.017.01.1.1. The sequence continues at coordinate 7,089 of NZ_RZTA01000169.1, read as the reverse complement.
CAATTTCGACGTGATCGACGGCGTCACCTACCGGATCGATCTGTCGCGGCCGCCGAAATATGATTCCAAGGGCGGGCTGGTGAACGCCGGATCGAGCCGCATCGTCAACTTGATGTTCGACGGAAAACCAATTGATCCCCAACGAAAATTCGTCGTCGCCACCAACAACTACCGCGCCGGCGGTGGCGGCAATTTCCCGGAGATCGACGCCTCGAAGATCATCTACGAGGCGCCGGATACCAACCGCGACGTGATCGTGCGCTACCTCATCAGCCAAGGCACGATCAACCCGTCGGCGGACGCCAACTGGTCGTTTGCGCCAATGCCTGGAACCAGCGTGGTGTTCGAGACCGGCGCCAAGGTGAAGGATTTTATTGCGCAGGTGAAGTCGCTGAAGATCGAACCGGCAGGCGAAGGCGAAGCAGGGTTTGCCAAGTACCGCATCACTCTCTGAAGACAAAGCTTTTGCGCGCTAACTCAAACCCACGCCTACAGCGGCGTAGGGTTTGGCGCTTCAAGCTGGCGGTGCGAAACGCCGCTTGATCACGGGCATGACCAGATCCAGCGCGTCCGTGGAAATGCCGCCGGAATAGCCGTCCGGCAACTGGTCGATCAGTTCGGGCTCGTCGAGCCCTTGCGAAAAGCCGCCGCCGGCATAGGGGCCGAGCAGGTAGACGCGGGTGTCGACCGCATCCATGCGATCCAGAAAACGGTCGGGCCAGCCCCACAGCCATTGGGCGACATTGATCGGGATGAGCAGGGTCCCCTGCCGGCACGCCTCCGGAACGTAGCCGCTCCAGCCGAGCGCCGCATAGCGCAGGATGCATCGGGTCAGCGATGCACGGCTCAGCGTATGCATGTCTGGCAGCGCCGTCTTGACCGCCGCGATCGGCCTGTCGCCGCCATACACAGTCAAGCCGGCGCGCTCGGTTGGCTTCAGCGTGGCGAGCCAGGAGGCCAACGTCTCGCCTTCCTTGGGGTCGTTGCTTTTGATGTTGATGTTGAAACGGCGGTTCGGGAAGTGCTGCAGCACCTCGTCCAGCGACGGCATCATGCCGATCCCCTTGCCGCGAAACGGAAAGGTCTTGCCGCCATCAGCCGTATAGCCATAGCCGACATCGAGCGCCTTCAACTCGGACATGGCATGGGCGCGCGTTTCTCCCTTGCCTTCAGTGCGGCAATCCAGCGTCCAGTCGTGGAAGACGGCGAACTTGCCGTCCGTGGTCGGGTGAACGTCGAGTTCGAGCGCGTCCGCGCCAAACGCGAAGGCGGCTTCCATCGAGGGGATCGTGTTTTCAAGGAAAGGATGGCGTGGCGGCAGCATGCGTTCGGCCGTGCAGGTGTCGGGACCAAGGTCCTTGCGGTCGAAATCCTGGGCAAGGCCGCGATGGGCAAGCACGGTCGGGGTGCCGGCCGGACGGTTCGACAGCAGCGAGCTGTTGTTGAGCCAGATGCCGCCCGCAGCGACAAGAAGAGCGACGAGGAAGATCGTCCGTTTGCGCATGATGTGATTCCGATTCTTGCAGCCGCATCATGCGTCGGGATCGGACTTTTTCACGGCAGCCAGATTATTGCATGGCTGCAAAATCAGCGATGATGATGTCCCGAACTGACCTAAGCCTTGTAAACCACCTGGCGGACATCGATGTAGCTGGCGCGGAAGCCGGCTTCGCAATAGTGCAGGTAAAACTCCCAGAGCTTCTTGAAGCGATCGTCGAAACCAAGCGGCACGATCTTTTCCCATGACGCCCGGAAGCGGTGGCGCCATTCGGCAAGCGTGCGGGCATAGTCATCCGGGAAGGCGCGCTCGCGCAGATGAGCAAGGCCATGGTCTTTGCCGAGCGTTTTGAGGATCGACGGCGTCGGCAGCATGCCGCCCGGGAAGACGTAACGCTGGATGAAATCCGGCCGGGCGCGATACGTGTCGTAGGCTTTTTCGTTGATGGTGATGATCTGCAGGCCGGCGGTGCCGCCAGGCCGCAGGCAATCCTTCATCTTGCCGAAAAACACGGGCCAGTATTTTTCGCCGACCGCCTCGAACATCTCGATCGAGGCTATGCGGTCGTAGGATCCGGTTTCGTCGCGGTAGTCTTGCAGTTTGATGTCGACCTTGTCGGCAAGTCCAGCTTTCTGGACGCGCGCTCTGGCGAAATCATGCTGCTCGCGGCTGATGGTCAGCCCGGTGATGCGGCAGCCGATCTCGCGCGCGGCGAATTCGGCAAAGCCACCCCAGCCGCAACCGATTTCCAGCACATGGTCTTTCGCGCCGATGCCCGTGTCCTTGGCCAGCGCGCGATACTTGGCGGCTTGCGCGCTTTCCAGATCGTTGGCGCCAGCCGCATAGAGCGCCGACGAATAGGTCATGCTTGGATCCAGCCATTCCTTGTAGAAGGCATTGCCGAGATCGTAGTGCGCCGAAATGTTGCGCTTCGAGCCGGTGCGGGTGTTTTGGTTGAACCAGTGGCGGACACGCTGAACGGCGTTGATGAGCCAGTTGGCGCCGCCGGCGATGCGCTCTCCGATTTCCGAATTGACCACGAACAGCTCCAGGAAACTGGTTACATCGGGACTGTCCCAATCGCCGTCGATGTAGGATTCAGCGATGCCGATGGTGCCACCGGTGAAGGCGCGGCCGGGCAAACGCCAGTTCTTGAGCACCAGTTCGGCGTCCGGACCCGGCGCCTTGCCGCCGACGAGGACGGCGCGGCCGTCCGGCATCCTCACCTTGAGCGAGCCACGCGGCAGGTTCATCGCCGCCGACAATACCATGCGCGCCTTGGCCGGCAGGCCCTTGACGGTATCGGCGAAATTGAATTCGTCCAGCCTGACCGCGTCGCCCCACGCAACGTCGGTGTCTTCCTTGTGAGCCATATCACGCCCCCCGAACTTCTGCGGAGCCGGCGCAACAATGGCCAGTTTCCACACTCGCAGTTCATTCGCCAGGGCGCGAACGCCGCTTCCTGATGAATCCCCGCAGCAATCTTTCATCTCATCAAAGGGAACTTCAAGAGGCAAGGGGCAAGCGAACACGGATCAATGGACAGATTTTGGGGGAGGGCGTTGATCAACGCCGGAATCACTATGGTTGCAACCACCCAGATGCAGTAGTTGTAGCCATGCGTTACGTTATCGTCATCTGCTCCGCCACGTTCTTCCTGATCTGGGACGGAATCTACAATCAGGGCCGCTATCTCGACACCACGGTCAGGGAGATAACGCGCATCGTGCGCTACATCACCAGCCTGGTGTAGGTTTCTTTCCCGCTCGACGCGTTGTCGCCGCGACATCGTTGCCGGTTGACGCGACCGTTTTGCCCACACAAAACACGCTTGCACATCGATCGAGGAGGCTGGGTTGATCCGGCATATCGTTTTCTTCAGCGCGCGGCACAAAGAGGATGTCGAGGCCGTACGCACGGGCTTGCTGGCGCTGGGCAATATCCCACATTCCCGTCTTTTCGAGGTGGCGCTCAACACCAAGGTCGACCCGCTTTCGGACGAAATCGACGTGGTCGTTTATGCTGAATTCGAGGATGAGGCCGCTCTGGCCGCCTACAAGGCGCATCCGCTCTATGGCGAGACGACCAGCCAGGTCAAACCGCTGCGTGAACTGCGATATTCGGCGGATGTTGTGGCGGCGTCCTGAAAAGAAATCGACCGAGAGCAACGTGCTTCGCTTACTCCGTCTGAGCGGTCGGTTCGGTCAGATGTGCCCCAGGCTGCTTCGGCGCGCTCCAGACCAGTATGGCAATAACAGCCATCGCGACGACCGCTGCCGCTATGAACAGCAGGCCGATCTCGCGGCGTCGATACGCGAACCTCCGGAACACTTGCCGCTGCCGGAAATCAACCTACGTGATCCAAATGAGAAAGATGCTGGGTCCTTGCGGCGTCAGACGAGGCTCTTGAACCAACTTCCGGAATGATGCACACCGCGCCGGCATGACCGAAACGATGCCAGCAGGCCCTCATTCGCTCGACCATCTTGTGCTGCCGACCGCGAGCCTCGACGTAGCGCGGGCGCGGCTGGTTTCGCTTGGATTTGTCGTGGCGCCGACCGGCATCCATCCTTTCGGAACGGAAAACTGCTGCGTCTTCCTTGAAGACAGCACTTATCTCGAGCCGCTGGCGGTGGGCAACGCGCAAGCTGCGGCGAAAGCGATCGCGGACGGCAACGTCTTCGTCGCGCGCGATCGTGCCTATCGCGACGAGCGCGGCAATGAGGGATTTTCCGCCCTTGTCCTGGGCACCGAAAATGCGAACGCAGATCATATGCGCTATGTCGAAGCCGGCCTGTCGGCCGGAGACATGCTGAGCTTTTCGCGCGCCTTCGCTGACACAGCGGGAAAGAGCGACACGGCATCGTTCAAACTGGCCTTCGCCTCCGGTGCCGGGGCGAAGGACGCATTCCTGTTCGCCTGCGAGCGGATCAATGCGCCGAAAGTGGATCGCACCGCGTTGCAGATCCACCCCAATGGCGCAACCGGCATCATCGAAGTCGTGGCGGTCAGCGAGAAGCCATCCGAACAGCACCGATTGATCTCGATCGCGGCGCGCAGTCCCACGGCCGGGCAGGGGAGCACCGCGTTTGGCCTGCCGAACGCGACCTTGACCCTGCTTGACCCCGTCGCTTTCGAAGCGCGCGTCGGCATCCCTGCCGGCGCGCCATCGGAACTCCGCTTCGCGGGGGTGGTCTTTTCAGTTCGCCGCGCAGACACGGTCGCAAAGCTGCTTGCAGCCAGTTCCGTCGAACACGACATACGCGGCAATGATATTGTCGTGCGGCCGGCACCCGGACAGGGTGCGGCCTTCATCTTCCGGGAGATCGCATGAGCAAGCCCAATTCGTCCGTAACCGTTGGCAATGTCGTCTTCGACAACACCGCGCCGCTGTCGCTGATTGCCGGCCCGTGCCAGCTTGAATCGCGCCAGCACGCCTTCGATATGGCTGGTGCGCTGAAGGAACTGACTGAGAAGCTGGGACTGGGCCTCGTCTACAAGACCAGCTACGACAAGGCCAACCGCACCTCGCTTGGCGGCACGCGCGGCGCCGGGCTCGATGCGGCGCTGCCGGTCTTCGACGATTTGCGCAAGGCGTTTTCGCTGCCGATCCTGACCGATATCCACACCGAGGAACAGTGCGCGGTCGTGGCGCCGCATGTCGACATCCTGCAGATTCCGGCTTTCCTCAGCCGCCAGACCGACCTGCTGATCGCGGCGGCAAGGACCGGCAAGGTCGTCAATGTGAAGAAGGGCCAATTCCTCGCGCCCTGGGACATGAACAACGTCGTCGCCAAGATCACCGGTTCCGGCAACGCCAACGTGCTGGTTACCGAGCGCGGCGCATCCTTCGGCTACAACACGCTGGTGTCCGATATGCGCGCCCTGCCGATCATGGCCGAGATCGGCGCACCGGTGATTTTCGACGCCACGCATTCCGTGCAGCAGCCGGGCGGGCAGGGCGGCTCCACGGGCGGCGATCGGCGCTTCGTCGAGACGCTGGCGCGCGCCGCGGTTGCGGTCGGTGTCGCCGGCGTTTTCATCGAGACCCATCAGGATCCCGACAACGCCCCCTCCGATGGCCCCAACATGGTGCCGCTAAAGGATCTTCGGGCGCTGCTTGAAAGACTGATGGCGTTTGACCGCGTCGCCAAGGGTTGAACCTGAGCTTGTGGGCGGCAAGCGCCGGTTGTACGTTCCACCGGCAACTAAGTACCTTGGAGGAGGAAGCCATGCCCGTCGCCCGTGTCACCGAAATCACGTCATCGTCGAAGAAGAGCTTTCAGGACGCTATCGAACTGGGAATTGCGCGCGCTGCAAAGACTTTAAAGAACGTCGAAGGCGCCTGGATCCAGGACCAGAAGGTCGTCGTCGAGGACGGTAAGATCTCCGCCTACCGCGTCAACATGAAGGTCACCTTCATCTTGGCTGAGTGACCGACTGGCGTCGAAAAGTCTGGAACCTTCATTCGCGCCCCTCATTGTCAAGCATAGCGTCAACGACAACGAGGAGTACACAATGACAACCCAGACAGGACACACAGAAGCCATCGCTGCCTCGCGGGTCATCGGCACATCAGTCTACAACACGGAAGGCACGCATATCGGCGACATCGAGGATGTCATGCTCGACAAGTTGTCGAATGGAATCATGTTTGCCGTGATCGGCTTTGGCGGATTTCTCGGCATCGGCGAGAAGTATCATGCGATTCCGTGGGCGACCCTCGACTATGACGAGAACAAGGGCGGCTACGTCGTGCCGTTCACCAAGGAGCAACTGAAGGCTGCTCCCGCCTATTCGATCAACGAACTGACGGGCGCCGACGGCGAGGCCGCGCGTGATGCTTCATACAGCTACTACAAGGTCGAGCCTTATTGGCACTGACCTTGATCTGCCGGAATCAAAAGGCCCTCGGTTGAACCGAGGGCCTCTTCTGCAGGATATCTACTCCGCCGCTTGAAGGGTCGACAACTCTACCGCGCCTTGTTGAGGCTGCTGAGTGTCACACGACGTCAGAAACGCCGCCGCGATCAGGAACAAACTCACAATGCCGCTCAACTGAGACATGGCGAAACTCCTCCTGTTTCGCCCCGCGCAAGTGCGAGCATAACCAGAAAGTCGCATGCCGCCAAGACTTATGATGACAGCAATTTTTGCTTTGTGAACCGGCACGGCGGAGGTGGCGGCAATATTTGCGGACGCCCCGATTGCGTTTTGCAGCACTTTGGCTAAGACGTGCGCGACGCTTCGTCAGATCAAATCGGGGACATCGTATGACCGCCATCATCGACATTGTCGGGCGTGAAATCCTGGACAGCCGCGGAAACCCGACCGTCGAGGTCGACGTCGTGCTCGAAGACGGCTCGATGGGCCGCGCTGCGGTACCCTCCGGCGCATCGACCGGCGCGCATGAGGCGGTCGAGCTGCGCGACGGCGGCGCCCGCTACCTCGGCAAGGGCGTCCTGCGGGCGGTAGAGGCCGTCAATGGCGAGCTGTTCGAGGCGATTGGCGGCATGGAAGCCGAGAACCAGATCCACATCGACCAGACCATGATCGAGCTCGACGGCACGCCCAACAAGAGCCGGCTCGGC